>DASXHY010000121.1:0-14930 GCA_036488095.1 Verrucomicrobiia bacterium
CGTCTTTGTCTTTCGGGAGAACCACGAGCAACCCCTCCCCATATTGCGCCCCTTCTTGTTCCTCGATATCGGCGATCAATACCTGCGTGGCGCCCGCCCCATAAAATTCCTCCACGAACTGGCCCACTTGTTTGGGATCGGCCTTGAAGAATACGTGCTTGGGCTGTTTCATCCAGGCGCGCGCCTCCGCCTTGGTCGATGAAGCCATGATCTCATCCCCATGATGATCCACTCGCGATTCCAATGAACCCGGCGATTCATCGGACGTGTCGCCGCCGCTCGCGGAACCAGGCGAGCCTGCCTTGCCACAACCGCTCGCCAGCGCCAACGCAATCGGCATCACTCCGGCAATCAATTTGACGAATTTGTTTTTCATAGTGTGCGATGGGTAAACCTGAGGAGTTCTTTAATCACTTCTTGTCAACTTACCGCAAGCAAAATTTCATCAAAAAGTTTTCTCGTTCTTTGATATCTAAAAATGTAGCAGCCGACGTCAGGAGGCTCCGATCTGTTCTGAGCTTCGTGACCTCGGCTGCTACGAAATTCAGATCACGCCAACCCCAGGTTCTTCAAAACCTGCACGGTGGAATGCGCCTTGTTCAACGTGTAAAAATGAATGCCCGGCGCGCCGTTGCGCAACAAATCCTCACACTGCCGCGTCGCGTACTCGATGCCGAATTCTGTCGCGGCGGCTTCGTCGGCGCCGATGGCGTCGAGCTTTGCCCCGAGCGATTCAGGAATGCGCGCGCCGCACATGGCCGTGAATTTTTTGATCTGGTTCGCGTTCAAAATCGGCACGATGCCCGGCACGAGCGGCACGTTCACACCCTGCTTGCGGAGATGATCGCGAAACTCGTAGTAGTCCGCGTTGTCGAAAAACAATTGCGTCAACACGTAATCCGCCCCGGCGTCGATTTTGTTTTTCAGATAACCCCAATCAACGTGCTTGCCCTGCTTGCACGCGATGTGCCCCTCGGGAAATCCGGCCACGCCGATGCTGAAATGATCGAACTCGCGGATGAATTCCACCAGTTGATTGGAAAATTCAAAACCGCCGGCAGTCATCTTGAACGCGCCGCCCCCGGGCGGATCGCCGCGCAGCGCCAGCACGTTCCGGACGCCGAGCGAGCGGATTTGCTCCAGCAAACTGCGAATCTCCTCCTTCGTGGCGGACACACACGTGAGATGGGCCACGGCCGTCAGGTGATGCTCCTTCTGGATGCGGTCCACGATCATCAAGGTCTTGTCGCGTGTGCTGCCGCCCGCGCCATAAGTGACGGAGCAGTAATCCGGCTTTGTTTGCAACAGGGCGGGGATGGTTTTTTCGAGCAGATTGCGGTCGCCTTCGTCTGTTTTGGGCGGAAAAAACTCGAAGGAAATCACCGGTTTGCCGGCGGCTTTTTTGGCGGCGTAAATGTCCCGGACCAATTCACAGTGTTTTTCAGTTGTATCACTCATCGGCTCAAACGCGATTTATTGAGCCAAAATAGTGAAAATTAAAAAACAATGCAACAATAAAATCATCATATCAGGATATGATGATATGAAAATGTAGGACGGGCATCTTGCCTGTCTCCATTTTCGGTTTTTTTGAACAGCGATATGAAGAGACAGGCGAGACGCCTATCCTACGACCCTTCGCCCAGCCATTGCGGATGCTGGGCCGTGGAATCGAATTCCATCGCGGTCTTGAACAACTCGAATTTTCCTTCTTTCGCCGCGTCGGCAGTGCGGGCGAGCAAGGAAGAAACCTGCTCATCGGTCATTGGCTTGAATGTCTTCGCGGCTTCGATGGCCTGGTCGAGAATTTTCATGCTGTCGATGCCGGTGATGACCACCGAAGTCGGGAGGTTCAGCGCGTAATGCAGGCATTCGATGGGTTTGACCACCTTGCTTTTCAGGATGATGCCGCTGCCCATCGATTTCATGCCCAGCACGCCGATGCCTCGTTCCAGGAGTTCGGGCAGAACCTGTTGCTGGAAGCTGCGGAAGTGCGCGTCCATGACGTTGAGCGGCATCTGAACGGTATCGAAATGAAAGTCGTGTTTGGCCGCCGCCTCGAGCATTCTCAAGTGAACGGACGGGTCTTTGTGCCCGGTGAAGCCGACAAAGCGGCATTTGCCGGCCTGTTGCGCCGCTTTCAATGCTTCAATCGCGCCGCCCTTGGCGAAGGCGCGGTCTGGGTCTTCGAGCCGGATGACTTCGTGCAACTGCAACAGGTCGACGTGGTCGGTTTGCAACCGCTTGAGCGATTCATCAATTTGTTTGGCGGCTTCCTTTTTGGTGCGCCCGTCGAACTTGGTCATCAGGAAAACCCTGTCGCGATAGCCGTCGCGCAAGGCTTTGCCCATGCGGGTTTCGCTGACGCCGTCGCCGTCGTTGTAATCCCAACTGTTGTCCATGAAAGTCAGCCCGCGGTCGATGGCGCTGCGCATGATGCGGATGCTTTCCTGTTCGTCCTCGACCTTTCCGATGTGCGAGCCCCCGAGGCCGATGCAGGAAACCTTCTCGCCCGTGTGGCCGAGTTCGCGCCGGGGGATTTCGTTTGGTCCTTCCGCCGCCCACACGCGCGGGCCGGCCGCGGCCATGACGCCGGTTGCAATTGCCATTTTCATAAAGTTACGTCTGGAAATGCCGGCATTTTTCGCGCCGGCGAAATTGGATTTTCCCATAAGGTCCTATCACTGTTTGAAGGCTCCGCTCGACCGGCCGGATTCACAATTAGGGTATTTGCTCCAGCGGCGACAAATCCAGGACGTGCCGGCGGGACGCCGGCGCTCCCGGGCCAAATCGACATTCGACATTTCGGCGCTTCCCTCATAATTTCAGGCAGAATGAAGTCAATGACGGGATATGGCCGGGGCGATTGCTCGCAGGATGGATTCAAGATAACGGTCGAGCTGAGCTCCGTGAACCGCAAGCAGAGCGAGATTTTCATCAACCTTCCGCGGGAGATGGAAATGCTCGAAGCGCAGATGCGTGATTTGATCAATCGCCACATCGCGCGCGGGCGGCTGACGGCGCGGGTCACGCTGCATTCGGGCGGCAACTCGGCGGCGCGGATGCACTTGAACGTCCCGCTGGCCAAAGCCTACACGCGCGAACTGAACAAGCTGGCCAAACAACTGAAGCTTTCCGGCTCGGTGACGCTCGATCATCTCGTGCGCGCACCAGGCGTTTTCCAGACGGACGAACAAATCGCGGAGGAGGAAAATTTTTGGCCGGCCGTTGAGAAGGCGTTAAACAAGGCGCTCTCCGCACTCGTGAAAATGCGCGCGCGAGAAGGGGCACACTTGAAGCAGGACCTTGCCGAGCGCGTCGCGATCATGCGCCGGGCCACGACCCAAGTCCAGACGCACGCGCCCCAGGTGGCCGCGCGCTATCGCGACCAACTCATCCAGCGCATCAAGGACGCGAACCTGGAAGCGCCCGCGGCCACCGACGAGCGCTTGTTGAAGGAAGTGGTCTATTTCGCCGATCGCTCGGACATCACCGAGGAATTGACCCGCCTGCAAAGCCATTTTCAGCAGTTCGATGACTGCATGAAAACCGCGGAACCGGTGGGGCGCACCCTGGATTTTCTGGCGCAGGAAATGAACCGCGAAATCAACACGATCGGCTCAAAGGCGAATGACAGCCTGATTTCGCGCGAGGTGGTCACGCTGAAAGCGGAGTTGGAAAAATTCCGCGAACAGGCGCAGAATGTTGAATGAGCCGCAAGCGCCGCATGAAGAACGATATGAGAGTGGAAGCTCAAGCATCGCCGGCCGCGCCCAAACCGGGCGACAGCCGGAAAGCGGACGCGCCCATTAAAAGCGCGATGCTCAGTCCTCTATTGGTGCTGCTTTCGGCGCCATCGGGCGGCGGGAAGACGACGCTTGGCCAGCAACTGCTTGCGACGCGCTCCGATATGACCCGGGCGATTACCTGCACCACTCGCGATCCGCGTCCCGGTGAAAAAGATGAGGTGGATTATTATTTTCTCGACGCCGGGTCCTTTCTTAAACGCGTGCAGGCAGGAAATTTTTTGGAACACGCCACTGTTTTTGGAAATAGCTACGGCACACTGAAATCAGAAGTGTTAAGCAAGCTACGCCAGGGAAAAGATGTGTTGCTGAACGTGGATGTGCAGGGCGCGGCGACGATTCGCGCACGAGCGGAAGAAGAGCCTGAACTGAAGCGTTCGCTAATTACCGTGTTCCTTACACCGCCATCCATTGCCATATTGGAACAGCGGCTGAAACGTCGTGGAACCGATTCTGCCGCGACGATTCAAAAGCGGTTGAGCGTGGCGCGGCAGGAAATCGGCCAGTGGAAAAACTTCGATTACCTCATTATCAGCGACAGCATTCAGGAGGATCTGCGGCGGATGCAGGCGATTATTGAATCGGAAAAAATGCGCTCGGCGCGTGCAGTGGCGCCGGAATTATGAGTCCAAAGTCCAAAGCCCAAAGTCCGAAGTCCGGCGGGGGCAACATCGTTCTTGGCGTGACCGGTTCCATCGCGGCGCATCGGGCGGCGGATTTGACGAGCATGCTCACCAAGCAAGGCGCTTATGTCCATGTAGTGCTGACGGCCGACGCGCAACAGTTCATCACGGCGCTGCCATTCAAAACCCTTTCGCGCAATCCCGTGGTCACCAGTCTGTTTGACGAGGAAGAGGGCTGGAAACCCACGCATATCAAGCTGGCCGACGAGGCCAATCTGTTGCTCATCGCGCCCGCGACGGCGAACACCATCGCCAAACTGGCGCACGGCCTGGCCGACGACGCGCTGACGTGCATTGCGCTCGCGCTGAATCCGCAGGCGAAAATTTTAATTGCCCCCGCGATGAACGGAAAAATGTGGCTGCACCCGGCTACGCAGCAAAACGTGTCGGCGCTCAAAAGCCGCGGCGTGGAATTTATCGGGCCGGAGGAAGGCATGTTATCCTGCGGTTACGAGGGGATTGGCCGGTTGTGGCCGGTGGACAAAGTGGCGGAGCGCGCGATGGAATTGCTCGCTTGAAATGGCTGTCACGAGCGGCGGGCCGCGGCCTGAGTTCGTTCAATGAAATTTCTTGATTCACGATGGACGAAGGGGCTGTTGACCTTCCGGCCCGAACCGGAGCAGCAGGCACGCCGCATTGTGAGGATGCAACTGCACGTCGTTTTGCCCGCCAAAGCCGGGATCATCGCCGTCATTTTCTACTACGTTTTCACCACCGCGTGGACCCAGGAGGCGCCCAGCGCGCACGATGTCGCGCTCGATTTTCTAAGGAGATATTTTGTTGTTTACACCGCGTGCAATCTCGGGATTAGCGTGTTCTTCTTCTACTGGCGGCGTTTTCCACCGGTCCTGTTTCAATGGCTGGTCTTCATTCTTGGGCTGCTGGACGGTCTTTTCGTTTCTGGACTGGTGGTCATCACGGACGGTTTTGGAAGCATTGCCTATTGGCTGTTTCCCGTCTTGATCGTGCTGAACGCCATCAGCATTCCGCTGGCGACGCCGCAAATCGTGCTCAACCTATTGCTCGGTTTTTTTTATTTGAGCGCGGGTCTATTGTATCCAAAAGTCGGCCTCGCCGAATTGCAGCCTCCAGCGATGCTGCACAGTCGCGTGCCAACAAATGCGGTCGTGTCAGCGCCGCCGGCCAATGGCATTGCCCAAACGAACCTCGTGCATTCATCGACGAATGCCCTGGCCATCGCGGCAGTGGCTAACACCAATCACTTGGCGAAGACGAACTACGCCTGGATTCAGGGCCTGCCGTCCAAACAGGAGGATACGCCGTCGGATTCCGGCTTGCCGCGCGTGATTGTTTTGTGGCTGCTGACCGCCTGTTGTTACGGCGTGCAGGTGTTGCGGCGGGCGATCGAGGACTCGCGGGAATTCGCCGTGCGCGAGGGGCAATTGCGGTCCGCCAGCCGGCTCTCTGCCGAGTTCGCGCACCAGATCAAGAACCCGCTGGCTATCATCAACAATGCAGTGTTCTCCCTGCAACGCGCGGTCAAGGAAGGCCGGACCGATATTTCCAAACAGTTGGAAATTATCAGCGAGGAAGTCGAACGCTCGGACAAAATCATCACCCAAATCATGGGCTACGCCCAACTCAGCGACGGCCATGTTGAGAAGCTCGACTTGGTGGATGAAGTCAACCGCGCGGTTGACCAAACCTTTCCCGCCGCCATGGAGACGGGCGTCCGGGTTGAGCGCCATTTCGCAGCGCATTTGCCGCCGCTATTGATGCAGCAGCAACATCTCTCGCAAATTCTCGTCAACATCCTCCAGAACGCGCGCGAGGCTCTCAATGGAAACGGCAAAATTACGATCTCGGTCGTCTTCCGCGGCGGCGAGTCCATCGAGATTGCGATTTCCGACACCGGCCCGGGCATTCCGCCGGACAAGGTCGAAAAAGTATTCGAGCAATATTACTCGACCAAAGAAAAGGGCACCGGCCTTGGACTGGCCATTGTGAAACACAACGTGGAATTGTACGCCGGCAAGGTGAGGGCCGAATCTGAGCTTGGAAAAGGCGCTCGATTTATCTTAACCTTCCCGGCGAAAACCGTAATGACGCCGCTATGAGTCCAAAGTCCAAAGTCCAAGGTCCAAAGTCATTCACGCGGAACGCTCAGGGCTCATGCTGTGTCCTGAGGCTGGTTGACTTCCGACATTGGGCTTTGGACGTTGGACTTTGGGCCTTGGACTTTGGATTATGAACCTGCCTTCCGTGCTCGTCGTCGATGACGAGAAAAACATGCGCGCATCGCTCAAGACGATATTGAGCGATGACGGTTATGCCGTGCAGACGGCCGAGTCGGCGGAAGAGGCGCAGGTGCTGCTGACTCGCGAGACATTTTTCATGGTCATCACTGATGCGCGGCTCGGAGGCATGAGCGGATACGAATTCCTGGCCAATCTGCGCAAGCTCTGGCCGGAGACGCCGGTCCTGATGATCACCGCGTTCGCCACGACCAAGCTCGCCGTGGAAGCAATCCAGGCCGGCGCGGTCGGTTATCTCGCCAAGCCGTTTGCGCCGGAGGAACTCCTGCACGCCGTGGCGCGTTGCGCCGAGCGCTATCGTTTGCTTCAGGAAAACGCCGATCTCCGCGCGCGCGCGGGCGGCGCCGCGCAATTGGAAGACATCGTCGGCGAATCCGCCAAAATGCGCGAAGTGCGCCAGTTGATTCAAACCGTCGCGCCCACCGACACGCGCATTTTGATCCTCGGCGAAAGCGGCACGGGCAAGGAGTTGGTCGCCGGCGCGGTTCACAGCCTGAGCAACCGGCGCAAGGCCCGCTACGTGCGCATCAATTGCGCCGCCATTCCCGAAACGTTGCTCGAGAGCGAATTGTTCGGCCACGAAAAAGGCGCGTTCACCGGCGCGATAAAACAAAAGCCCGGCCTCGTCGAGGAAGCCAATGGCGGCACTATTTTTCTGGATGAAATCGCCGACATGAGCCGGCCGTTGCAGGCGAAACTGCTGCGGTTTCTCGAGGACGGCTCTTTTACGCGCGTTGGCGGCACGCAGGAGTTGCGCGTTAACGTCCGCCTGATTGCCGCCACCAATCGCGATATCGTGCAGGCGATTCGCGAGGGGCATTTCCGCGAGGATCTGTTTCATCGTTTGAACGTGGTGCAATTCCGCCTGCCGCCGCTGCGCGAACGCGATGACGACGTGCCCTTGCTCGCCGAGCATTTTCTCAAGCATTTCGGCGCGACCATGAACAAACGTGTAAAAGCGCTTTCGCTGCCGGCCGCGCGAAAGCTCCAGGCCCACCATTGGCCGGGCAATGTGCGCGAGTTGAAAAACGTCATCGAGCGCGCCTTGATTCTCGAGCGCGCGGATGAAATCCAGCCCGCGAGCCTGCCGGATTTTCAAGTGGAAGCGCAGTTGCACAAATCCGCCGCCCCGAAGATGACCGGCAACGAATCTTTGGACGACCTGGTGACGGGTTTCGAGCGCCAATTGATTGCGGATATTTTGGAACGCAACGGTTTCAATCTCGGCAAGTCGGCCGAGCAATTGAAAATCAGCCGCCACGCCTTGCGCTATCGCATGCAACGGCTGAATCTTACATTGCCCGGCGAGAGCGAAGACGACAAGAACGTGCCGGCGGCAAAGGAAATTTCGTAATGACGCACATGGTTTTAATGGCGCAAGAGGACGGAAGTCTCCGGGGATTCTGGAAAAGCCCAAGCTCGGGCACGGGTCAAATTGCGCTTTTCGTCGGCGTTTTGCTGCTGATCGCCTTGGTCGCGTTCATTTGGGCGGCGTTTTGGCGAACCCCGCGCCGCCGCAAACATTTGTATCATCATCACGGGTCTGATGATTCCAACGGCGGACTGCCGCAGCGGCGGAAAAGAAAATCCGCGCTGTTCCGTGCCTTGCGCAGAAAGCGCCGTCATCGCCACCGGACGCCGCCGGATCGCCCGCTGAATCCCACGCTCGCCCAGGTTGGAAATTTGCCGCCGCCGCGCCGCGGACCGCCGCCGGGCGCCTGACCATGCAAGAAAGCCGGACGATCACCCAAAAAAGCGCCTCCAACCTCGCGTTGGCGTTCATTCTCCTGCCCAAAGCCCGGCGGGACGCCATGTCGGTCCTTTACGCGTTCTGCCGCGAAGTGGACGACGTTGCGGATGACGAATCGGTGCCTGCGGAGAAACGCCGCGAGCAACTCGCCGCCTGGCGGGAGGACGTGCGCCGCGCGTGCGAAAACGGAACGCCGCAGTTTGCCGTTAATCGCGAATTGCAGCCCGTCATCCGCGAGTTTCATCTGCCGTTCGCGTTGTTTGACGAGCTCATCCAGGGTTGCGAGATGGACCTGCGGATCAAACGCTATGAAAACTACGAGCAGTTGGAGCTTTATTGCTATCGCGTCGCGTCGGTGGTGGGTTTGCTGAGCATTGAAATTTTCGGCCATCGCAATCCGGCTTGCCGCGATTACGCGATTTACCTCGGCAAAGCGCTTCAGTTGACCAACATCCTGCGCGATGTGCGCACCGATGCGGAACGCGGCAGGATTTATTTGCCGCAATCTGAACTCGCCCGCTTCAACGTGACCGAGCAGGAGATTTTAAATTTCCAATACTCGGATCGCTTCCGCAACCTGGCCGAAAGCGTCGCCGCCCGCGCAAAAAAGTTTTACCAGCTTGCCCGCGAAACCTTGCCGGCGGAAGACCACCGCTCGATGGTCGCCGCCGAATTGATGGGCTCGGTTTACTGGCGGCTGCTGCGGAAATTGGAACGGCAACAGTTCAATGTTTTCGGCCCCGAACCGACCCGCCTTGGCAAAGGCCAGAAGATACTTCTGATTTTCCTGTCGTGGTGCCGGTTTGTTTCGGGCGCCACCTCCCCCAGCTATGGCATTGTCTGAAACGCCAGGCGTGGAATCCCAACGGACAGCCAACGGAATAAAGCGCCCGCCGGTTGAAGCCGGAACTGCCACTCGCCGATTAATTGTCAACGCGGACGATTTCGGCCGCTCGCGTTCCATCAATGAAGCCGTCATTCGCGCGCATCGCGAGGGCATCCTCACCACCGCCAGCCTGATGGTCAACGAAACCCCGTGCGGCGAGGCGGTCGAACTGGCCAAACAGAATCCCGGCCTCGGCGTGGGCCTGCATCTCACGTTGTTGATGGGACGTTCCGCATTGCCGCGTGCGGAAATTCCCGGCCTTGTGAACGATCGCCAGGAATTTTTAGACGACCCGGTGAAAGTGGGTTTCCGGTACTTCTTTCGCGGCGAGTTGCGCGACCAATTGCGAAAGGAAATTCAGGCACAGTTCGCGCGATTCCGCGCGACCGGATTGCCGTTGGACCACGTCAACGGCCATTTGCACCTGCACTTGCATCCGACCGTGTTCAGTATTTTGATCGAAGATGCGGACACTCTGGGCATCAAGCGGATGCGGCTCACGCGCGACCCGTTTTGGCTGGATGTCCCGCTGGCGCGCGGCCACCGGGTGTATCGCGCCTTGCACGCAATGATTTATTGCATTCTCTCCGGACGCGCGCGGGCTGCATTCAGAAAAAAGCAAATCCGCCACACGCAAAAAGTTTTTGGCCTGCTGCAAAATGCGCGCGTGGACGAAGCCTATATTTCAAAGCTGCTGCCGCGGCTGCCCGCCGGCGATTCGGAGCTTTACTCGCATCCGTCGCTCGACAACTTTAAAGATGAGTTCGACGCTTTGATCAGCCCGCGCGTGAAAGAGCAGGTGAAAACGCTCGGCATCCAATTGATTCGCTATCAAGATTTGGAAGTCAAAAGGTAGGGCGCGTCACTCCGTGCGCGCCGCGGCTTGAACCCGATGGAGTCGCAGTAATGATTTAAAAGAAATTATGACAAAACTGATTTTAATTTTGGTCGCCGGCCTGATTCTTGAGGCGGTGGGCGTGGTCCTGCTCAGCCAGGGATTGCACGAGATTGGTGAAGTAAAACGCATTTCGGCCAGTGAAATCGCCCGCATCATCGGTCGGGGCGCGACCAATGGCCATGTGCTTCTCGGCGTCGCTTTTGAGGCGGCGTTCTTTGGCGTGCTGCTCTATTTGCTTTCGCAACGGGATGTCAGCTTGATCTGGCCGCTGACCTCGCTGGGCTTCGTTATCACCGCCGTCGCTGCCAAATTCATCCGGCACGAGGACATCAGCGCGTTGCGCTGGAGCGGCGTGGCATTGATTGTTGTCGGCGCCATGCTGGTGGCGTTTAGCGAGAAGCAGAAAAAAGAATCACCCCAGCCGGGCGGATCCGCCTCCACGATTACGGCGGCTCAATAGCTTTTCCAGCACGCCAGCCAGTTCCTGCGCCGCATGACGGGTGTTGCGCTGCAATTCCATTAGTTGCGGTACTTTCCCGGGCGATTTTATGAGCGCGAGCGCCAGTCGGGAAAAAGAAATGGTTTGTTCCGCGGTCATGAGCGCGTTGAAATCCAGCGGCAAATCCTGATGGGCGGCATCGGAGACAACGCGAATGGTCGCGCTCGGGATTTGTTTCTCACGGCAAATTTTCCGGATCACGCCGGATTCCATTTCCACGACGTCCGCGCCTGTGCTCTGCCGCAGGGCGGTCTTTTCGGCGGCCGTTGTGGCGACGCGAGATGAGCAATAAAATTTTGCCGCTGATGCGCCCGAGGCCCGAAGCAATTCGCCAAGGCCGCTCCCCGCGTCTTCCTCAAACAACACATCGCCAATTTTGAGTTCGGGGTTCAGTGCGCCCGCAAAGCCGCAGGTGAGAACCAGATCGGGCGCAGTTTGAGCCAATCGTTCACGAATCATTCGGTCAGAATTTAATTTCCCCATGCCCGTGACGAGTACTGAAATGCCGCCGTCATGCGTGGCGAATTTCAGAAAAGGCGCCGCCTCCTCTTTCACCGCAAAGCAAACAAGCGTTCGCGTTCTCCCCTCGCCCCCCTCACCTCTCACCTCACTTGATTCCAAACAGCCGCTCCTTCCAGATCTGGTAAAGCAACACGGTCGCCTTCACGTCGCGCAGGCAATATTCCGCGATTTCCCGGAAGCGCCCTTCCGCCAGCAAATTGCCCACGTCCATCCCGGTCACGCCGTGGCTCTTGGGGGATTCGATGCCGAAAGCTTTGCAATAGAAATCCAAATTGAACCGCCGCGCCGCGCCGTCGCGTCCGCTCACGCCGTAAAAAGTCAGTTGCTCCGCCAAATCGCAATGCGGCTCGGTTTGGTAACGGTAACCCAGCCAGTCCTTGCGCGAAATCGGCACGTTGAGCAACGCGGAACGAAGGTAAATGAACGGCACATCGAAACCGCGGCCATTGAAGGTCACAATGGCGTCGTAATGCTTCGCCACGTCCCAAAAGGCGGTGAGCAATTCCGGTTCGTCGGCGCACGGCACGAACTCCACCGGGCCGGCCTCGCCTGGCTCTTCTTCAAAATCATCGGCCGTGAATAGCACCTGGCCGCGCTGCGTTTCGACGTTCAGCATGGCGATGCACACAACCTGTGAAGTGAACGGCCAGAGGCTGCACTGACGCGTCAATTCCGCGCGCCGTTCGTTGCGCGCGGTTTCGTCCGCGATTTTTTCGCATTCGCGAAAAAGATATTCCTGCTGCGTCTCATCGAAGTGCTCGATTGGCAGCGCGGAAGTTTCGATGTCAAACACGAGTTTGGCCATGCGCGGATTTAACCGGGAAGCGCCCCTGCGCGCCAAGGAAATTATCTTCGTAGGACAGGCGTCTCGCCTGTCTCCATTTTTGGTTTTTGATTGAAGACAATGGAGACAGGCGAGACGCCTGTCCTACGAAGAGTGCGACGATTGCTACCAACTCAATCCCGCAAACCACACACAGCCGATGATCATCGCGGCCACGCCGCAGGCGGTCATCAGGCCGCGATAGACTTTCATGCCGTTGGCGGCGCAGCGCGTTGCAATGCTTCCCATGCCCCAGGAAAACACCGCCATCGCCAGCACGGTGCCGACACCGAAGGCGATGAGATAAGCAACCGCCTGGCCTTTGGTCGGCAATGCAAGCATCGGAAGAATGCCCAGGAAATGCGAACCGCCGGCGAGTCCGTGCAGGGTGCCGATGGCGAACGCGGCGTGTGTGTGCCGCTGATGCGCGGCAGGCTCCGCGTGCCGGGCGTGTCCATGATGAACGTGAAAATGCACGTGGCGCTCGCCGTGATGTTCGTGTTCGTGGGCGTGTACGTTGTTCTTGAGCGCGCGGCGCAATGTCCACAGTCCGATGCCGAAGAGCACGACGCCGACAATTCGGTCGCCCCAGGACGAAAGCAAATCCACCGGCAACTTATCGCGTAGCCACAACGATAGCAGGCCGACCGCCGCGACGCCCGAGGAGTGGCCAAGCCCCCAGCGCACGCCGGGAATCCACGCGCCTTTGGGCCGGCGCACGGCCAGTGGTGCGATGGCGGTCAAATGATCGGGACCGGTCACCACGTGGACGGTGCCGGCGATCATTCCAGTGAGGGCTGCGATCATGTGTTTGCGAATCTGCGTTATTATGCCCTAAAGGGCAAAGGAAACTTCACCCCAGTTTCCATCTTGAGAGTGCCCCGCCGCAACGAGTTGTGCCGCACGCGCGTTGGGAAAAAAGAGCCGTATTTTGCCGCGCTAATACGGTGGCGAATGACGAAATTTTCATTCAGTGTTCATGGCAGGTTCATGTTAGGTTGGTTCACTTTCAGCGTTAAAACGTCAGTTTACAAAAACTATGAAAATCACACACTTCATTGGAATGACACTCGCGGCGGCGATGCTGGCCGGTTGCAGCACGGAGCATCACAAGGAATCGAAGGAAGCCAGGCAGGCCAGATTGATGGCTGAGGCAAAAGTCAGCCAGGCCGACGCGCAGGCGACTGCCATGGCGCAAGTGCCGAATGGGACGGTCAAAGAATCCGAGTTGGAAAAGGAACATGGGCACTTGCAATGGTCGTTTGATGTGGCCACGCCGGGCACGACGGATATTACCGAAGTGAATGTGGATGCCATCACCGGCAAAGTCCTGGGGATCGACAAGGAAAAGGCGGAAGACGAAGCCAAGGAAGCTGCGAAAGAGGGGAAGGAAAAGAAAGACAACGACTGATTGCCGAAACGGCCGTTCCCTCAATTCAGCCGTAGCAGCCGACGTAAGGAGGCTCCAATTCTTTCCGCGCGAAATGTATGGAGCCTCCTTACATCGGCTGCTACGTGTCAGGCAATCACAAAACAAATTTCGGCTCGTGCACAGGCCCGAGACCGTGCTTGCGCAACAGCTCGATAAATTTCGCCAGGCCGCGCTTCTCATCCGAGCCGAGGTGATAGTGGATGTGCCAGCCGAAATAATCCTTTCGGAAATCCTCCGTGTATTCGGTGCGGTTGCGAATGATGGAGTCGAGCGTGTCCATGCCGAACTTCCGGGCTTCGGTCAATTGCCGGCGCAAGCGGGAGTTTTCCATGCCGCGTCGCAAGGCCCAGACCGCATACACAAAAGGCAATCCGGTGAGTTCATACCACGCCGCGCCCAGGTCGAAGATCTCGTGTTCGTGCGGGCTGAAGACGAAGTTCAGCGCCGGATCACCGATCAATAGCGTGTAATCCGGCAATGATTGGAAATCGTAACTCGCCAGCGGCTTGAATTCCGGTTTCAGGCCGCGCTCGGCCAGGAGCACGCGCAACAAGTTCACGCTGGTCAGTGAAGCCGTGTCGCAAAAAATCTCCCGCGCCTCCTCAATCGGTTTGCGATGCGCCAGCAGCACGCTTTTGACCTCGCCCAGCGACGCAATCGCGGTGCCGTCCAGAATTTCATAACGGTCATTGAAGAGAACTTCGGTGACACTCACGAGCGCGGCATCGAGTTCGTCGCGTTGCAACATTTTCGCGAGTTCGGACGGCGTAGCGAAAATAATTTCCTCTTCCAATCCGCGCGTGAGCGGGACGGCATTGAGGTAACGCACGGAGCCGACGCGGAACGGCGCGAGGGATTGATCGAGATCGCTTTCGCGCTGGCGGTTCGAGGCGCGTTGTTCGTGTTCCAGGCGGCGGGAGATTTCTTCCGCCGTTTCGCGCGGCGCCATGCGGAGTTTGGGAATTTCGTCGGAGGGCATAAGATAAAGTGGTTAGAGGAACACTCGCCCTCACTCCGGCACTCTTCCCCAGCCGGAACAATTCAGTTTAAACCGCAGATGAACGCGGATGAACGCAGATTCAAAAGGGCGCGAAGGCTCTTTTCCTTGCCCAGATGCGCCCACTAATAGGTGATGACCAAATAGGCAAATGCATTTCCCATTTTCCCATCTGCGTTTATCTGTGTTCATCTGCGGTTGTCCGATTGCATTATTCCCCTTGCTGCTTTGGCGAAAGCGCCGGTTTGGTGGATTTTTCTACCGGGGCATTGGCGCTTCCCTTTTTATTTTCTTTCTTAAACGCGGAGCGCAGCAGCCAATGGTGCTTCAGGCCTTGCACGAGATCATCCGTATCAAC
>DASXHY010000156.1:0-11829 GCA_036488095.1 Verrucomicrobiia bacterium
TGCCATGCTGGCGAGGGCGACGTAGTGCGGCGCTGAGGTCCAGGTCGTGCCAATGATTACCGTGCCCAGCCCGCCCATGACCAGCGCGCCTTCGTTGCCGATGACCACCATGCCGAGCCGCATGGGCAGCGCGGTGCAGAGAGCGCACAGCATGATGGGCGCGGCGCGGATGAGCGTGTTTTGAAACGCGAACCAACTGCCGAACGCAGCGCGGTAAATGGAGTGATAGACGGAAAAAATGTTCGCTCCGGCGAACCCGCAAAAGATGCCGAAGGCGATCAGCGCCACGAGCAATGTTCCGACGCGGATGACAATCGATTCCGCGAGTCCGCGCCAGTTGCGGCTTTCCCGCTCGACTGGCGCGGAGGTTATCGACGCGACCGCCTCCAGTTCGGCTGGAGCGGAACTGGATTTTTCAGTGGCGGCAGTCGCGTCCATTGCGGTTCTTTGCAGGGTGGTTCAAATCAACTGCCGGTCTTGCCAATAACTCCGTCAACGAGGTAATCCATTTTCTCGAGTGTGATGTCCTGCTGCTTCATTTCCATGCCCGACGGAATGACAACTTTGCCCGCGTTGTCCTTGAGTTCGCCTTTGTAAATGACCATCGAGCCGCCCATGAATTTGGCTTTTGCGGCATCGGCATCCGCCTTGGTTTTCGCGCTGACCGTCGGGCCGTAATCAGACACAGTGCAGAAACCTTCCTTCAGGCCGCCGCGAATCAGATGCGGAATGGTCCCGGCCATGAGCGATTTGCCGTCGTGAAGCCACTGCGCGTAGTCGGAATAGATTTTTGTCCAGTTCCATTCCGCGCCGGTGAGATAGCCGTTCGGCGCGAGCGCGGATTGGTTCGCATGATAACCGGTGCACATCACGCCGCGTTTTTCAGCGGTGGTCATGATCACTTTTGGACTATCCACATGGCAGGTGAGCACATCCACGCCTTGGTCAATCAAGCTGTTCGCCGCCTCGGCTTCCTTTACCGGCAAGGACCAATCACCGGTGAAAATGACCTGCACGGTCACATCGGGAACCACACTGCGAGCGCCGAGCGTGTAACTGTTGATATTGCGGAGGACCTGAGGAATTGGTTTCGCCGCGATGAATCCAAGTTTTTTCGACTTGGAAGTTTCGGCGGCGACGATGCCGCAAATATATTCGGCTTCGTCAATGTAACCGAAATAGCTGCCGACGTTCGGCGGGCTGTCCTTCGTCCAGAGACCGCCGCAATGAAAGAACTGCACCTGCGGATAATCCTTGGCGATTTTCAATATGTGGGGATTAAAATAGCCGAATGAAGTGGGGAATAGTGCGGTGGCGCCGTCCTGCTCGATCATTCCGCGCATGGTTTCCTGGACGGCGGTGGTCTCCGGCACGCTGGCCTCTTCTAGCGCCTTGACCCAGGGCAATTTTTGTACGCCGGCGCAACCTTGCGCGTGCGCCTGGTTATAGCCGTAGTCATCTTTCGGCCCGACGTAGATGAAGCCGATGGTGGTTTTATCCGCGGCGAACACGCCGGCAGGCAACCACGCCAGGGCGGCGAGGGCGGCGGCAAAAAGGGAATTCACGATGCGTTTCATGTTTTGCGTTGGTTTATGTGAGGGTTGGTGATGGTTGATCAAAAGAAGATGGAAAGACCGGCGTAGCCTTGAATCGAGTCACGAGTCGGCTTGCCGGGGGCGTTGAATTCATTGAGGTGGTAGAGATTGTTATCGACGAAATACTGGTATCGAACGCCGGCGTGAAAGCTCCAGTGACCGTAGCCTTTGGGCATGAAGTTCATGGGAACAGTGGCTTTGAGGCCGAGTTCAAAAAGTCCCACCGTGGATGCATTGCCATAGTATTCGCCATAGAAACGCTCGTTCGGGAGCAGCACCCGGCAGGGCGCTTCAAGTTTTAGCGAACCCAAATCCTTGAACGTGTAGCCGGGATCCGCACCGACTTCGAAATAATAGCTGGAGCCGGGCGCGGGATGACTGCCGGATTTCGGCGAGGGGCCGAAGACCGCTTCGGGCACGTCGGCGTCCGTGGCTTTGCCATCCAGTTCCTGCCAGAACTCGAAATACGGATGCAGCGCGAAGGCTTTCAGATATTGCGTATCGTCAAAGCTCAGCTTGGTATCGAGATGCTGTGAGGTGCCGATATCAAGGACCTGCATGGCAAACGCGGTGTAGGTCACATCCAGCTTGAAGTTTTTGGCAAAACCGACCGAGATGCCCGCGATTGGATCAATTTCCACCCAATGTGTTTTGGGGTTGCTGCCAAACGGTGCGTGCTCGGAAACTCCGGTCGTTGAAAAGTCGGTCCAGACGCCGGGCACAAGCGTGACGTCGTTGATGAACGAATCGCCGTGATAAACATTCACCAACCCCAGTAACAGCGGTTGAATTGCCAGGCCTTGATCGTGAACAATCATGCCACGTGGTGTGAGGTATTCATTGGAGACCTCGAAGTTGGCGAGGAAATTGACGTGGGAAGGAGCGTCCTGGGCGTGCAGGGTTGCAGTCGGCAATGCGGCCGCGGCGGCCAGACTACCCAGCGCGCACCGGGCGGCAACGCGAGCCTTTTTTGGTTTCGAGAAATGGTCAATGGTTGTTTTAGTTAAGTTCATTGTTGGTGAATTAGGTTCTTCTGAATTCACCATTAGCCAGCGTCGTGCCACTCAGTCTCAAGGTTGAAAACCTCAAGGTTTTCAATGCTTTTTTATGCTTCGTCTTTCAGAGGTTTCACAAAAAACTGTTTCAGTTGTCACCGGTGAAACACTTGAAACACCGGACTGTCGCCGCTTCAATGCGCGCCGGCGCCGGAAGTTTCCTCCTGCGCAAGTCTCCGGTAAATTCGCGTCCGGTGCACACCGAGCAATCGCGCGGCTTCCGCGATGTTTCCATTCGTCTCGTCCAACGCCCGTTGAATCAACAGTTCCTCGGCTTCGGCCAGATTCAGCGGCAAAGTGGAGACCCTATTTTTCCGATATCCGTTTGTTGCGGGTGATTGACCGTGGTCGCCCCGCAGCAAGTGCAAGTGTTCAGGGAGAATAGTCTCACCGCCGCTCTCAATCAGCGCGCGCTCGATAATGTTTTTCAATTCACGAACGTTGCCGGGGAAATGATACGCCGTGAGCGCAGCCATCCCTGCATCGCTCAACACGGGAGATTGCCTGCCCATTTCCGCGGCGAAGACTTTCAGGTAATGCTCCGCCAGCAAGGGCACGTCTTCGATCCGATCGCGCAGCGGCGGTGTCGTGATCAAGTAACGGGCGAGCCGGAAAAAAAGGTCCTGCCGGAATGTTCCGGTGGCGATGCGTGCGTCGAGGTCGGCGTTGGTGGCCGCAATAATCCGCACGTCTACTTTTCGCGATTCCGTGTGGCCTACCGGAGTGACACAGCCGTCTTCCAAAACGCGCAGCAATTTCACCTGGAGGGCCACGGGCATATCGCCAATTTCATCCAAAAAAAGTGTGCCGCCGTCAGCCAGTTCGAAACATCCTTTGCGATCCGCCATCGCGCCGGTGAAGGCGCCTTTGACGTGGCCGAACAGAATGGATTCCGCCAATTCCGAAGGAATGGCCACGCAGTTGACGGGGACAAACGGCGCTTTTGCCCGGGCGCTGCTGAAGTGTATGGCGCGCGCCACCAATTCCTTGCCGGTGCCGCTGCCGCCGGCGATTAACACACTCGTGCCCGGGAACTGGCGAAGACGTTCGATTTCCATCACGATTTTCCGGAGCGGTTTGCTGGCCCCGACCAAGCCGCTCAGATTGCCTCTCGATGCTTCGAGGCCCGAAAAAGTCTCCAACTTGTCCCCGGCGTGTTGAAGCGCGACTTCAACCGTCCGGCGCCGTTGAATCTCAGCGGTGAGTTCGGCGGTGCGAGTTTCGAGGGTCTGATTTTTTTCCCGCAACTCGCGCGTCAGGCGGCTGATGCGCAAATGTGTTTCGACTCGGCTCAAAACCTCTTCGGTCTGGAACGGCTTTACGATGTAATCGACGCAGCCGGACCGAAACCCTTCCACGATGCTTTCCATCTCGTTGCGGGCGGTCAGAAAAATCACTGGGATGTCCCGTGTCGCTTCATCCCGCTTGAGCCGAAGGCAAGTTTCAAAGCCGTTCAGGTCAGGCATCATGACGTCGAGCAGAATCAGATCCGGCCGGGCCTTGCCGGCGACTTTCAAAGCCGTCGGACCATTAGGTGCCGCCAGAATCTCGTAACCATCCGGTTCGAGCGCTGAAATCAGGACGGACAAATTCGCGGGGACATCGTCCACGAGCAGAATTGTTTCTGGAGACGTTTTAGCCCGCATGTGGGGTGGGGGTGGTTTCGGAATTTTCAATACGCGACACGTAATCGGTGAGCAGCCGTTGGATTCCATCCATATCGTAACTCCGCATCAACAGGCGGATTTCTTCCGCAAGGCGACTGGCTGCGGGATTGATTTTGTGCAATTCGGGCAGGCAAGCTTTAATGGCTGTGGTGCTGTGCAGTTCGGCGCCCACGGTAAGCCGGGCGCATAGAGTGTCTGGCAGGGCAACCTGTTCCAGAGGGGTCAAAGGAAGGGAATCTGAATCCACCTGCTGATGCTCCAATTCCACCCCGAGATGTCTTTCCAGGCATGCGTAAAGTGTTTCGCAGTCGAATGGCTTGTTGATGAAATCGATGCAACCGGCGGCGCGGGCTTCTTCGCGGTGCTGTGCCGAAGGCGACGCAGTGTGGGCGATAACCTTCGGTTGGCCGCAGGATTTCTGGCTCAGAATGGCGCGGGCGGTTTGTGCGCCGGAAATTCCGGGCAGAAGCAAGTCGAGGAAAATAATCTCCGGCTGGTGACACTTGGCGTGTGCGATCGCTTCGGTTCCATCTTGCGCGAAAAAAACTTCGCACCCAATGGCCGTCAGGGCGCCTCCCAGCACTTCCCGATTTTCCGGGCTGTCATCGACCACCAAGGCATGCACGGCGCAGCCTTCGGCGAGGCGGACTACGCGTGTCGCCTGTCTGTGAACGGCCCCGGCCGACGGTAGAAATGGCAACTGAAAGAAAAATCGCGAACCGGCCGCTCTTTCCGATTGAAGATTGAGTTCACCGCCGAGCAATTCCACCTGCCGTTTGGCGATGGTCAGGCCGAGGCCGGTGCCACCTTGATGACGCGCGCCGCTACCCTGATGGAACGGTTTGAAAATATGCGCCTGTTCGGCTTCGGGGATGCCGAGACCCGTGTCGAAAACTTCAAACAGCCAGTGGCCGGCCACCGGACGAAGTTTGAGGCACACTTCGCCTGAATTTGTGAATTTGATCGCGTTGCCAACGAGATTAATAAGAATCTGGCGGAGTTTCCCTTCGTCGCCTCGCACCACACTTTGCGGATGTTCCGGAATGTCCAGGCGGAAGCCGATTCGTTTTTCGGCGCACGACGGACGGAAAGCGGCGGCCAGTTCCCTGGCGAGAGTGACGACATCGAAATCAACCGGTTTGAGTTCCATCTGGCGGGCTTCGATTTTCGAGAGGTCCAAAATTTCATTGATGACTCCGAGCAGATGGCGCCCGCTGGCGCTAATCCCGGAAATCCAATCGCGTTGACCGCGGGTCAACGTGAGGTCCCGTTGCATCAATTGGATGTAGCCAAGAATGGCATTGAGCGGCGTGCGGATTTCGTGGCTCATATTGGCGAGAAAATCCGATTTGGCCTGGTTGGCGTCGGCCGCGGCAGCTTCGGCCCGCTTTCGAACAATCACCTCCTCCTGAAGGGAAGTGTTGACCGCGGCCAGTTCGGTTGCGCGCCGCCAGCCTTGATATAAATAGGCTGCGGTGAGCAGGGTGAATCCAAGGCCACCGAGAAGGACGAGCCAGGATTGCGAATGAGGAACAGACGAGACGAATTCCGGTGTCGGCTCAAAGGGCATCGCCCATTGCCGTCCGGCGGCCTCGAAATGAACAGTCCCGCTGGGGCGGTCAACCGGTTTCGCATTGGTATACAGCCACTGGCCAGGTCGTGACTCGTCATAAAGGCCGGCGTTAATGCCTTGGCGCGTCAGTGCCGAAAAGAATTCTTGCACGAGATCTTCCACGCGGAAAACAGCCACCGCGAATCCCGCCAGTTTCTGATGGCGTTCCTCCTCAGTTTTTGGAGGCGTGCCGCTGTAAACCGGCAGCACCACCAGGAAACCAATTTTATTTTCCGGCCCTTGCGCCAGATGGACTGGCTCCGTTGCGACTGGCCTTCCTGAATCGCGCGCTTGTTCGATCGAACTCAAACGCAATGGGTCCGAAGCAAGGTCATATCCAATGGCTGCGGCGTTTGGCAGGCGCGGTTCAATGAAAGACACCGGAACGCATGCGGGTTGATCATGTGCTGCCAGGAAGCGGCCTACCGGTCCGGCTTCGTGAAATTGAAAATCGATTTCTCCCTCCGCTTTTGCCTTCGCCTCGAAGGCAGTTCTTTGGTCGACAGGGACCACGGGGTTCCAGGAAAGCGCTTGCAATTCAGGCTGGCGATGAAGTGCCTCCTCCACGAAATCCTGAAAAGCTTTGCGATCGAATTGCTCTTCAACCGCATGCAAGGCCGCGACGGAATGAAGAACCTCCATCGAACGCAGAATGTTGATCTGCAACCTCTCAGCTTGCTCGCCCACCAGGTCTGTGGCGCGTTTTTCAACTTCTCTTCTTTCCCAGCCGCGCAAAGCGGCAAACAACAGAAGCGACAAACACACACCTGCTCCCAACACGGCGCAAATCCAGACCGGTGAAAGCCGCAGGGCAAAGTTTCGTTTATTGCAGGTCAAGCAAGCATGACGAGCAACTAGTTTGCCGCCCAGTCCAATTCCACGCAGATTACATGTTTTGCGCCTGAATTATGGAAAACAAACGCATGGATGAAGGTTCAATGATGGCTTGATTTATTCACGCTGAACAAAGTCGGTCAAACTGCCCCTTGTTTTTGCGTGATCAAGCGGACGGCAAGCGCGCGGTCGTTGCGGACGCTTCTTTCAATTGGATCCCGCTGCAACTCTGCTCTTGCGACTGGACAAGCAGACGCGCGAGCTTCGTCCCCGCCTGTTCGGGCGGCAATCCTTGTGCACGGATGTTGGAGACGCAATTTCGGTCAGCGTCCGTTCTTTCCGGGCCGGGTTGATAGGTGAAATAAGCGCCGAGGCTGTCCGGCGACCCGAGCCCGGGCCGTTCTCCCAACAACGCCAGCGCGTGCCGCGCGCCCAATAACGCGCCAATTTCATCTTGAAGTTTCACCCGCGCGAATGGAACGATGAACACAGGGAAAATCGTCCAACCTGCTTCCTTCAGTAATGGCAGTAACCCGGCCAGCGTGGGCGCCGCCTGCGTTTCCGCAGCCAGACTCGAAAGCCCATTGGAGACGATCACTGCCAAATGCCGATTTCCCCAAATCGGACGATTCTCAATCAGCCACTGCCGCGACGCATCCGACAGCCGCCGGCCCAGATCCGGACGCCGCAGGAACAACGCACGCGAAGGTGCTTCTGTGGAAAGGCGCGTGGTTTGAATGCCAGCGCCCCGCAGTTGCTGTTCCACTGAATCGGCATCGAAATCCTTTCCCACGGCATCCCGCGCCTGAGCGTGCGCCAACCGGAACTCGAGCAATGTTTGCGTGCGCGAGCTTCCGCCAGCACGTCCAAGCGCGATGCGCGCAGTGGTGAATCGGCGCAACGCCGCCCATACGTCCGGCCCGGAACTGGTGCGCGAGGCGCCGACCGATTCATGTCGTTGTGGAATCATGCGAAAGAAGGGCATGAGAGGCATTGATCACGTTAAGCCGGCCTCGTTCACCGGAGATGCGCATCTTCTGAAGCCACATTTCAAATTCCGGCGCGGGCTTCAGCCCAAGGGCCTGACGCAGATAATGGCTGTCGTGAAACGATGTGGATTGATATCCGAGCATGATGTCGTCTCCCCCTGGAACCCCCATGATATAATTACAGCCCGCCACTCCCAGTAATGTCAGCAGCGTGTCCAGATCGTCCTGATCGGCCTCAGCATGGTTGGTGTAACAAACATCCACGCCCATCGGCAGGCCCAGCACCTTGCCGCAAAAATGGTCCTCCAGCCCGGCTCGAATGATCTGCTTGCCGTCAAACAAATACTCGGGCCCGATAAATCCAACCACACTATTGACCAACAATGGCTGAAATTGCCGCGCCACCGCGTAGGCCCGCGTTTCGCAGGTTTGCTGGTCGACTCCGTGATTGGCCGAGGCCGACAACGCCGAGCCCTGGCCCGTTTCGAAATACATCACGTTTCGCCCAACGGTACCGCGATTGAGCGCGAGCGCGGCCTCTTGAGCCTCCTTCAAAAGTGCAAGCTCGACACCAAAACTTCGGTTCGCCTCTTCTGTCCCGGTGACGGATTGAAAGAGAATGTCCACGGGCGCTCCCTCACGCAACGCGGCCATCTGCGTGGTGATGTGGCCCAATACACATGACTGCGTCGGAATCTCATACGTGCGCAACAATTCATCCAGTATCTGCAACAGGCGGACAACGGACGGCACGTTGTCCGTGGCCGGATTGATGCCGATCACCGCGTCACCGCAGCCGTAAAGCAATCCATCCACTATCGAAGCCAGAATTCCCTTCGGGTCGTCCACCGGATGATTGGGTTGCAAACGGACGGACAAGCGTCCCGGCAGCCCGATTGTGGATCGGAATCCTGTCACCACGCGGCATTTATGTGCCGCGAGGATCAAATCCTGATTGCTCATCAATTTCGAAACTGCCGCCGCCATTTCCGGCGTGATGCCGGTTGCGACCTGCGCGACCGTGGACGAATCCGTTTCGTAGTTAAGCAACCACTCGCGGAACTCACCGACGGTCAGCCCCGAAATCGGCGCGAACGCCACTTCATCGTGCTCATCCAGGATCAATCGTGTGACTTCGTCCGTTTCGTAGGGAATGAGTGGTTCCTTGAGGAAGTGCGTCAGCGGAACTTCTGCCAGTGCCATCTGGGCCGCAACACGTTCCTCGGTGGATAAGGCCGCCAATCCCGCCAGTTCGTCACCTGAACGCCGCGGCGTCGCCTTGGCCATCAGTTCACGAAGTGAATTGAACTGATACGAGCGCGCTCCGACATTGCCACGCCAGCAAGGCATGCATTGAGAATGCGGTTACAAACTTTATTTTACAAGCCGTTCCGAAGTTAGGATTTCGGCTACGTGCTTTATTTTTCAAATGGCAGTCCATGACAGTCGTTTTTTCAAGGTTTCCGCGAAGTCCGCTGAGAAACTCTATTCTGTGATTACATTACTCCTGGATTCGTCGCAAAGCTGCTTCGGTGACCGGCGGCTGCGAGAGGTAATAAATCTGTAACCACAAAACATAATTTGTAACAAATATGGTTTGTAAGCGAATTCGATACAAAAGATATTGCCTTCGATCCCGATGGGGTCGTTTTGCAAAAGCGCAGCCAACTTTCGGACGAACAGCAGTGGTTTACTTTTTGGCGGTCTCTGTGGCGCCTTTTCCTGATCGCTCTAGACTCCGACACCATTGCAGCGGTGCGTCATGGGCGCTCATTATTTACGTGAACAGGTTTCAGCGATAACAGTCGAGAACAACGCAGGCCGCTGGATAGAAATATGCAAAGTGCGACAGATTGAACATTGCTGCTTCTGGCAATCCAATGGCTGCAAAATCCAATTCTAATTTTATCGACCGAAAAATTGACCCGCGGGCAGGCTTCAAGAAAAGAATTTAGGCCTCGATAGTTTCCGCCAACGTCCGAAACACGCTCCGGGAAATTTTGATGAACAAACCGTCGGCGAGGCTCAATTTGCGCGCGCTCGCGTAAAGGACTCCCCAGCGGCGCTTCAAACGGCGACGCCCCAGCGGCAGCGCAATGAGCAACCCGTGTTCGATGTCGTCGGCAACGAGCCAGCGCGGCAGAATGCCCACGCCCATGTCGAGACGCACAAATTCCTTGATGGCTTGCTCATTGGCAATCTCAATGAATGGCTGGATATCGATGTTTTCGCCGCGAAAATACGATTCGATGAGACGATAGGTATTGCCGCCGCGTTCTGGAAGAATGAGTTTCCGATTCGGAATATCCTCGCGTTGCGCCTTGCGCTTTACGGCCCAGGGGTGCAACGGATTCACGATGAATTGCAGGTCGTCCTCGCCGATAACATCGAACTCGATGTTCGGAGAATGCTCCGCGGGTTCGGTGAGCAGCGCGAAGTCCAGTTTGTTTTCCTGAAGCAATGAAATCGCCTGCCGCGACGTGCATTGCTCAATTTTAATGGTAAAACTGGGAAAGCTTTCGCGAAACTCGCGCAGCGCCGCCGGCAGCAAAAATTCGCACGCCGTGCCGTTCGCGCCGATGAGCAACTGGCCCTGACGCCAGTCATTCCACGCGCGAATCTTGCCGCGCACGGCTTTCATTTGATCGAGCATTTGCTCGGCTTCAGCGAGAAATTCATGGCCCACCGGCGACATCTCGAACTTGCGCGAATTGCGTTCAAAAAGCCTGCAACCAAGGTCGGTTTCCAGGGTTTTCAGGCAATGGCTCACACCCGAAGCGGTCATGTGCAACTCCTCCGCCGCGCGACTCATGTTCATCGTGCGCGCGAGCGTGACGAACACCAGCAACTGCCGGCTGTCGATGTACATTTTTAGATTTCCTTTCATAGGCGTGATCGAGCCGCGCGTAAAATTAACTGAGTCCCGCGGCGGATGCAAAGGTCATTGTTGAGAATTACTTGAAGCTGAGTTTAGTAATTATGAACGTTGTGACCTGCGAGGTGATGGCATGGCCGGTGCTTAGGGCGTCATATGCGGTTCGCCAAAACCAAAATCCGGGCAAGTCATAAAAGCACGCGCTGGTTGAACGTGGGGTTCGCGGCGACGATTGACTGCGCGGTCATGGTCGCGGCCCAGGAGTTGGGTTTGTTCGGCAAATATGGATTGGCCGTGCGGCTCCGGCGCGAAGTCGGCTGGGCAACCATTCGCGAAAAGCTGTTGCATGAAGAACTCGATGCCGCCGCCGCTCATGCCAGCATGTTGTTTTCAATTTACTGCGGCATTGGCGTGGTTCGCCGCTCCTGCCTCACCGGCATGTTGCTGGGCTACAACGGAAGCGCGATTACGTTATCCAAGGAATTGTGGGACCTGGGCGTGCGCGATGCCGCATCGCTAGGAGAAGCCATTCGCCGGCACAAGGGCAAACGCGCATTCACTTTCGGAGTCGTGCTGGAACTTTCATCGCAAAATTTCAATCTGCGCAAATGGCTGCGCGCCGGCGGGATCGATCCGGACCGTGATGTACGGACGGTGGTGATTCCCTCCGCGCTGGTGTACGAAACCTTCCGCGCCGGACATCTGGATGGCTATTGCGTGGCCGAGCCGTGGAACTCCGCGGCCGCGCTGGATGGCACCGGCTGGATTGCCGCGACCACCAGTGAAATTGAGCCGGATCATCCGGAAAAAGTATTGCTGGTGTTGCGGGATTTTGCCGAACGCAGGCAGGAGGAGCACTTGCGCATGATCGCGGCGCTCATTGAAGCCAGCCGATTTTGCGACGAACCGGAAAGCCGGCCCGAGCTCGCGCGGATGCTGTCGCCGCCGCAATACTTTGATGTGGATCGCGCGCTGCTGGCCAATGCGCTCGTGGGACCGTTCGAATCCGGCCAGGGGCGCCGCAGCGTGAAGGATTTTGTCATTTACGATTCCCGCCGCGCCGGCGCGCCCACGAGGGCCAGGGGCAAATGGGTGTTTGATCTCGTTCAAAAGATTGGCGGCAACGAATCCAACCCGGCATTGCGCAGCGAAATCATTTCGAAAATTTTCCGCGAAGATATTTTTCGCAAAGCTTCCCGGCT
>DASXHY010000240.1:0-5741 GCA_036488095.1 Verrucomicrobiia bacterium
GACGAAGCGGCGGATGGGCCAGGCAACGTCGATGACGCGACCGTCCATGAGAAACTCGTTGAGGTAACGCCGCACGTCCCGCACGGAGGGTGAATCCGGTGAGCCGAGATTAACCAGTAATACGCCTTTGCTCATTTTGAAATAAGAGGTTCCTCGCGCAGGGATGTGCCCGCGCGCACAAATTTTTCGACGCGATCGACAACGTTGCAGCCCGACACAATCGAATCGCTCAAGGAAACGCCGTCGCGATAATGACCGGCGAGAAACAAGCCGTCCGCTTTGCTTTCAATTTCGGTCATCAACGCGCGGTAGCGTCCGTAGCCGACGTTGTATTGCGGAATCGCGCGCGGATAAAACACGCAATGCTGGAAGGTCGGTTTGCCTTTCACGCCGAGCAACACGCGCAAATCTTCGCAGGTCAATTCGTAAAGTTTCTCCGGCGGCAACGAAGCCAGTTCGGGATAACGTTCGCCGCCGACGTAACTGGTCAGCGTGAGATGACCGGCGGGCGCACGGTTCGGAAACAGCGATGACGAAAAAATCGTGCCGAGAATTCTGAAGCCTTCAACTTTGGGAATCAACATGCCGAAGCCTTCGCACGGATGAACGACGTCCTCGCGTCGAAAACCGAGCACAACGCTGGCGACCGGCGGATAGCGGATTTCTGAGAGAGGCGCGAGACTGACCGGGTGTTTGGACTCAATTTTCAACTCGGCCAGCCTGAAAGCGGTGCCCGCATAAATGACCGCAGAATGTTCCGCGCGGGTCCGAGTTCCGCCCTGCTGCAATTCCACGATCCATCCGCCGGGAGTTTGGGCCAGGCTGGTCACGGACGCGCCAAGTTGGACAGAATCGCCAAGCTGTTCCCCCAGCGTATCCGGCAAAACCTGCAACCCGTCGTCGAACGAAAATTTCGGCGCACGATCCTTGGCGATCTCGCCGCGTTTTTTTCGTTCGCGCCCGCCGAAAAGCTGGCCTTTGATCATTGAGCCATATTTGTCCTCGAGCGCCTTAAGTTTCGGAAACGCGTGGGTGACGGAAAGCTTGCGCGGGTCGCCCGCGTAAATGCCAGCCACGAGGGCATCGACCGCGTGGTCCAGAAATTCCTGGTTGAACCGGCGCACCACAAATTCCGCTATGCTCTCCTCCACGCCGTCGCGCCGCGGCGTAACAAACGGTTCGCGCAAAACAGCGAGCTTCGCCTTCAGCGTGAACAGGCCAGTCGTGAAAAAACCGAGCAGCGATGACGGCATCGCGATGGGGCGCTTGTAACGGACGACGTAGCGGGCCTCGGCTTTTGGATCGGGATTGAGCCGGCGCGACTCCAAGCCGGCGTCGCGCACCAGTTGGGAAATTTTCGGCGACGTTTCGAGAATTGTGTTGGGGCCGAATTCGGCGATATATCCGTCCTTGCGGAGCGATCGAATGACGCCGCCCACGCGGCCGCCGGCTTCATACACGGTGACCGGGATGCCTTTGCGCTTGAGATAAAACGCGGCGGTGAGCCCGGTAATGCCGGCGCCGATGATGGCAACGGGTTTCAAATCGTCCTCGAATGTTTCCGCTCGCCGGGGGCGGCGAGAGTGTTGTCGAAGCACATGGCGATGTTGCGGATGAACAGCCGCCCGGTGTCGGTCACTTCGAGGCCCGTTTCCGATCGGCGCACCAGGCCGTCGGCTTCGAACATGGAAAGCGATTCGATTTCGCGCTCGAAGTGCGCGGCGAAATTGAGGCCGAGGCGTTGCGACATGGCGGCGTAATCGACTCCGAGGTCGCACATCACGCGCATGATGGTGTCGCGGCGGATTTTGTCTTCATCGCTCACGACATAGCCGCGAGTGAGCGGGATTTTGCCGGCATCCAAGGCTGCGTAATACTTCAGTAATTCCTTTTCGTTCTGCCAATAGGCGTCGGGGATTTGCGAAATCGCCGACATGCCAAAGGCGTAAATATCCGCGTTGCCGCGCGTGCTGTAGCCCTGGAAATTCCTTTGCAAGGTCTTGTTGCGTTGCGCGAGGACCAGTTCGTCTTTCGGCTGCGCGAAATGGTCCATGCCGATGTAAACGTAACGATTTTTTTCCGTGAGGCGCTCGATGACGTTTTTGAGCAATTGCAATTTAACCTCCGGCGAGGGCAGGACTTTTTGTTCGAGAATTTTTTGCGCTGGCTTCACCCACGGCACGTGCGCGTAGCTAAAGACGGCGAGCCGGTCCGGTTGCATGTCGACGACGATGTCGAGCGTGCGATTGAACGATTCCACGGTTTGGTGCGGCAAACCGTAGATGAGGTCGAGATTGATCGACGTAAATCCGGTTTCGCGCAGCCAATCGATTGTTTGCTGGGTCATTTCGCGCGGTTGAATGCGATGCACGGCCTGCTGCACGGCCGGTTCAAAGTCCTGCACGCCGAGCGAGGCGCGGTTGAACCCGATTTCACGCAAGGCGACGACGTGGTCGCGCGTGAGGCGGCGCGGATCGATTTCCACACCGGCTTCGATGTCGTCGGAGAACTTAAAATGTTTGTGGATGATGTCGCCCAGGCGGCGGATTTCGTCCGGCGAAAGAAAAGTCGGCGAGCCGCCGCCGAAATGGAGCTGGACAGTTTTGCGGCGCAGATTGATCAGGGTCGCCATCTGCGCGACTTCTTTTTCCAGGTAGTCCAGATAGGTTTGACCCTGCGAGTGATTCAGCGTGATGACGGTGGTGCAACCACAGAACCAACAGAGCGTTTCGCAAAACGGAATGTGAAAATAGAGGGAGAGGCCGCGGTCAGTCTTGTTGTTCTCCAGGATTTTTTCCGCCAAATCGGGCCAGGTGAGGGCGTCGGTGAATTTCGTGGCGGGCGGATACGACGTATAGCGCGGTCCGGCCACGTTATACTTCTGCACCAAATCCAAATCTACTTTAAGCGTGCTCATGGAAATTTCGCACAGTGTTTACCATCGTCTCAATATTCTCCAGTTTTGCGCCGGGCGGCAAGCCGTGGCCGAGATTAAAAATATGGCCGGCGCGGCCGCGCGTTTCGCCGAGCACGCGCACGGTTTCCCTCGCAACGACTTCCGGCGTCGAATCCACCAGGAGCGCGGGGGGCAAGTTACCCTGCAACGCGATCGTCGCCGGGACGACTTTTCGAGCGTCAGCGAGCGAAAATTGCCAGTCGATTCCGAGCACGTTCGCGCCGCTGGCGGCAAGGTCATTCCAATTGTGATGTGTGCCCAGCGAAAAAGCGATGACGGGAACTTTGCCGCCGAGGTTGGAAATAATTTCTTTCATCCATTGACCGGAAGCGGCCTGGAATTCGTCTGTAGCGAGATGACCGCCGTGGCTGTCGAATATCTGGATGGCATCCACACCGGCAGCAATTTGCATCTTCAGATAGGCGGTGATCGCTGCGGTCAGTTTTCCCGCCAGGGCGCGGAAAGTTTTTGGATCTTCGCGAAACAAGGCAAGTGCGCGGGTGTATTTTTCCGCGCTGCCGCCTTCCATCATGAAGGTTGCGAGAGTCCAGGGCGAACCGGAAAATCCAATCAAGGCGCGTTGATCTCCGAGTTCTTTGCGCAGCAGGCGCAAGGCTTTTTCAACATAATCGAGTTGTTCAGCAACTTGTTCCACCGAGAGTCGTGCGACATCCGCTTTGGTGCGCACTGCAAAATCCATTTCAATCCCGCCGGTTTCGCGAAAACGATACGGCTGGCCCATTGCTTCGGGAATCACGAGGATGTCGCTGAAGAGAATGGCGGCGTCGAAGCCGAAGCGGCGAATCGGCTGGAGAGTCACTTCAGTGGCGAGTTCGGGGTTCTGGACCAATTCCAGGAACGAATATTTTTCCTTGAGCTTGCGATATTCCGGCAAGGCGCGCCCCGCCTGCCGCATCAACCATATTGGCGGGCGATCCATCGGCTGGCAGCGGCACGCATTCAAGAAGCGCTGGCGGGAGGTCAATTCCTCCGCCGACGCGGCTTGACGGGAAATCATGGTCAGGTCTTTTGTCATTCTCGCTGAGCTAAATTTAACGGCACATCAGTGCAAGGCTGCACATTTCTTGTCCGTTAATCGACATTTTTTGGGTAGTTCGCCGTTGAACTCAATTCCCGCCGCCGACTGCCAGTCGACGAAACAGCAGGCTGCCAGCCTGCGCTACAAATGCCGTACGTCACGGTCAGCGGGCCCAGGATTGCAGCTCGGCTTGCAATCGTTCCACGGGCAGACCAACGACGTTCGTGTAAGAGCCGGCGATTTTTTCAACGATCAAATCGCCTTCCTCCTGAATCGCGTAGGCGCCGGCTTTATCCAGAGGATTTACCTTGGTCAAATAGCGGCGGATGGCGACGGCATCGAGCGGGCGAAAGGTGACGGTCGTCACTTCGGTGAAAACAGTTTGGCGATGGCTGCGCAGGTTGAGCAGGCAAACGCCTGTGACGACTTCGTGAGTTCGGCCCTGGAGTTGCTCGAGCATTTCGTACGCGTGCTCGAGGCTGCCGGGTTTGCCGAGCAGCAGCGTTTCCAAATACACCAGCGTGTCCGCGCCCAGTACGAGGGCATCGGGATGTTTTTTGGCGACGGCACGCGCCTTGCGATAGGCATTCACCTGCGCGATTTCGCGCGCGGTCAATTCGCCATCATGAATTTCGGGCGTGTCGCTGGTGATGACGCGAAACTCGGCCCCGATTTGGCGCAACAACTCGGAGCGCCTCGGGGACGACGAAGCCAGGATTAACGGCGGCAAATTCATCTGGAAGTATTACCCTAACTTTCGGACAACTTCGGCAGAAGTCAATTGGCGCAGAAATTCCGCTACGGAACTCCCCTGCCCCGCCAAAACCAAATTCGGCGCGATTTCCGCCAGCGGTTCCAGGACAAAGCGGCGCAAATGCGCGCGCGGATGTGGGATTGTCAATTCCGGGGTGGCGCGAGTTTCGTTCCCGAAAGCGATTAAATCCAAATCCAACGGGCGCGCTTCGTTCAGAATTTTTTTTGGTGTGCGGCCAAATTCCCTTTCGAGTTGTTGAAGCTTTGCGAGCAATGACTCGGGGGTTTCGCCGGCTCTTGGGACCAAACCGACTACGGCATTCACAAAATTCGGCGAGCCGGGCGGGCAATCTACAGGCGTGCTTTGCCACAGAGATGACCTTAACAGAGCTTGCTCAGATAGAATTTGCAGTTGTTCCATGGCCCTCAAAATATTTTGTCGGGAATCGTCGAGATTTGAGCCTAACCCGACAAGCGCGCGTGCGGAGTTCGTTACGCAGAGCATGGATTTCATTAATGCCGTTCGGTTGTGAGACCATGCCTCAGCAGGGGTCAATTTGAGAACTCAATGAATTTTCCATCGCGAAACACGAATAGCTTTTGAGTAAGGCGATATGAACCTTCAGCATACGATTTTTGAACAAGTTGCCTCATTTTATCGAGTCCCTGGTCGTCGTCGCTCCCGGTTACGATTAATAAATCTCGCGTCGGAATGGCCACGACCACTTCACCGACAACATCTTTTTGGAAATTTGTCCACATCGAATCGAAAAGGAGCAGGCTGGCTTCATAATCGCCGCCGGCAGTCATCATATAAAGTCCGTTGGCGCCATGACACTCGATTTTAGGCAGCAACTTTCGGAGGTTTCCGGACGCAAGATTTCTTAACTCATTGCGATTGAGGTTGGCTCTTTCCAAATCCGCCGGGGTTAGATAACGCATATTTTTAGGAGAATCTTCGGCATACAGAACTATCAATTCCGGATTCAATTC
>DASXHY010000250.1:0-2398 GCA_036488095.1 Verrucomicrobiia bacterium
GATGCCTTGCCCATCAAATAATTCGGGCGTGGATCCTCCGGCGCGAGCCGCCCGGCTTCGGAATACTCCCGCATCGCGTCATCGAACCGCCCCATATCGACCAGCAACGTGCCCAGATTCACGTGCGCGAGCGCCGCATTCGGATTCAGACGCAACGCCTCCTGATATTCCTTCAAAGCCTCATCGCGCGAGCCCATCGCCGCCAGCAGATTGGCGAGATTATTGTGCACCTGCACCCGGTGCGGGTCGATCTCCACCGCTTTGCGATACTCCGCCAGCGCCTCCGGTTGGCGATTGTCCTGTTCGAGCGCCACGCCCAGATTGAGATGCGCCACGGCGTTATCTTTCGTCAACTCGAGCGTATGCGTAAAAAGCATTTCGCTGTTCTGCCAATAACCAAGCTGTCGTTCGGTGGCAAACAGATTGGCCGCGAGCACCACCGCCGCGACTGCCGCAATCGCAATCTTCGGAATGCGAAATCGCCTCACAAGGTCCGCCGCGCCATACGCGACCATGATAAATATCCCAATCGACGGCACATAAGTGTAACGATCCGCCAGCGCCTGTCCGCCGACTTGCACCAAACCAATCACCGGCACCAGCGTTCCCAAGTACCACAGCCACCCAATCAGCAGGTAAGGTTTGTTTCTCCGCGTCACCCAAACGAGCCCTGAAATCGCGATCAAAATCACTGCCGCGCCGGCGATCTGCCACACCGGAATTTCATTCGGCAGCGGATAGATCACCGCCAAATTCACGGGCCAGATCATTTTCGCGAGATATTCCACGTAAGCAACCAACGCATTTCCCAGCCGCAAACTCAGCGGACGTTGTTCGAGCGACATCACCGCCACGCTGCGTTGCGCCAGGAATGTCACCGCGCACGATGCGAGCGTCAGAAGCAGGAAGGGTGTTTTTTCCAACAGCGGTTGCAGCGTGTTCCGTGTTCCGTGTTGCGTGACGCGGCTTTTTGAATCATTGATTGTTCGTCCGAAAGGCCGCCATCTCTCCAACGGCCAAATATCCAGCAGCAACATCACAAACGGCAGCGTCACCAGCATCGGCTTCGCCATCAAACTCAACGCAAAGAAAACCAACGTCCAAACATACCAGCTTTTGGAATTTGGAATTTGGAATTTGGAATTTGGGCTTTGGCGATCGGATCCAGAAAATTTCAAATACGCCATCAGCGCCAGCAATCCGAAAAACGTACTAAGCACATCTTTCCGTTCCGAGACCCACGCCACCGATTCCACGTGCAACGGATGCCACGCGAACAACGCCCCCACCAGCGCCGCCGGCCATAATTCGCGCGTCGCGCGAAACAGCAGCAAAAAAAGGAGCAGCGCATTCGCTGTGTGGAACAGCACATTCACCAAATGTTGCGCGCCCGGGTTCGGGCCGAATAAACTCGCGTCGAGCATGTGCGAAAGCCATGTGAGCGGATGCCAATTGCTCGCGTGCCACGTGGTGAACGCCCACTTCACCCCGGCCGGCGTCAACCCCGCCTGCACGTGGCTGTCCCCGATGTAATCCGGGTCGTCGAAAACCAAAAACGCCGCATGACGCACTGGCGAATACACCAGCACAGTCAGCAGCGCGAGCAGCATGCAAATCGTTCGCGGACGGGCCATCGCTCTCTTTGTGATTCATTTCCCGCGCGGCAACAAGCGCGAAAAAAAACGGGACGGGCAAAATGCCCGTCCCGTGTGAACCGCTCCCTGGTAATATCAATTATCCGAAGGCGGATTCTGCGGCGGAGGCGGCTGTTGCCCATTCGGGCGTTGCCCGGCTGGACGCTGGCCATCCGGACCAGGCCCCCAGCCCGGACCGTCGCCGCCGCCGGGCGGGCGATGCGGCCGCAACTCGTCTTGCGTCAACTTGCCGTCGCCATTTTTATCCAGCTTCTTCAACGCCGCCGAAGCGTTGGCGATTTCGTCAGCGTCGATCACGCCGTCATGATTCGCGTCCAGCGCTTCCATGAGCGGCGACGGCGGCAGGCGATGCCCGTTCATCCCGGGCGGTCCGCCCTGGCCCTGGCGCGGCGGGCGTTGGCCGTCCGGCGGCGGTCCGCCGGCATCTTGCGCGTTCACGACGAGTGCCGAAGCGCTGAACGCCAGCACCGCGAGCATTATTTTGGTTTTGTTCTTCATTGTGTCTCCTTTTTTGTTTGTTGGTTCAGTTGTTAGAATTCATTTTCATGCCGCCACTCTACGCGAACCCACCTTAAGGGAATGTGAAGACGGAAAAATCCCGAAATTATCTTCCGTTCGAACTGGCAACAATCGGCGGCGGCAAATAACGCTCGTCCGTGAGCGTCCTCAAAAATGCCACCAACGACCGCTTGTCCGCGGCGCTCAACGGCACGCCGCCGTTGGGATGTTTCGCGAGATTGGGG
>DASXHY010000257.1:0-7722 GCA_036488095.1 Verrucomicrobiia bacterium
CCCTCCTCGCGGTGCTGGTTGTGTCGCTGTTTTCAAACTCCTACAATCCCTACTTTCTCGACATCGCAATCACCTGTGGTATCAACATCACGCTCGCCGTCAGCCTCAATCTCATCAACGGTTTTACCGGCCAATTTTCCCTCGGTCACGCCGGTTTCATGTCCATCGGCGCTTATTCCTCCGCCGTCCTCACCACGAATTACGGCGCCAAACTGCTGCCGCTCGTCGGCGGCCATGTCTGGATTCTTTTCCCCGTGGCCTTGTGCGCTGGTGGCATCGTCGCCGCGGCGGCGGGACTCGTGGTAGGCATCCCCTCTTTGCGACTAAAAGGCGATTATCTCGCCATCGTGACTCTCGGCTTCGGCGAAATTATCCGCGTCATTTTGCAAAACATTGAAGCGGTCGGCGGCGCGCGCGGCATGACGGGCATTCCCAGCTACACGAATTTATTTTGGACGTTCGGTCTCGCCGCCATCACCGTCTATGTCGTTTGGGCGCTGGTGCATTCAACCTACGGGCGCGGATTTATCGCCGTGAGCGATGACGAAATCGCCGCCGAAGCCATGGGCATCAATACGACCCGATACAAAATTATCGCGTTCGTCGTTGGCGCATTCTTCGCCGGTGCCGCCGGCGGCGTTTACTCCCATTTCCGGCAATACATCGCACCCGTCGGTTTCGATTTTAACAAATCGATCGAGATCGTCGTCATGGTGATTCTCGGCGGGATGGGCCGGAACGCCGGGGTTGTCATCGCGGCCATTTTGCTCACGCTGCTGCCCGAGGGATTGCGCATGGCGGCGGGTCTTTCGCCGTCGCTCGAGTGGATCGCCGACTCGCGAATGCTGCTCTACGCGCTTTTGCTGATTGTCCTGATGATCACTCGTCCCCAGGGTCTGCTCGCGTGGCCCATGTGGAAACGAAAGAGCGCCTGATGCCCCCCGCCGCAATCAAACCGTTGCTCGAGCTGGATCGCTGCACGATTCGATTCGGCGGATTGACGGCAGTCTCGGAACTCACGATGAGCATCGGCTCCGAGCAGTTGGTTGGGTTGATCGGTCCGAACGGCGCGGGCAAAACCACCGTGTTCAATCTCATCACCGGCGTTTACACGCCGACCGAAGGCGATATTCGTTTCGCCGGCAAATCGTTGGCCGGCAGCAAACCTTACCAGATCACCAAATGCGGCATCGCGCGCACGTTCCAGAATATCCGCCTGTTTCCCAGCCTGACGGTTTTTGACAACGTGCGCGTGGCGTTTCATTTGCGCCTGAAACACGATGCGGTGCATTCGCTCACGCGGCTCCGCGCTTTTCGCGGCGAGGAAGTTCAAATCGCCTCACAGACCCTTGAGTTGTTGGAGATTTTTCATCTCGGCAAATTCCGCGATGCGCCCGCGAAAAGCCTGAGCTACGGCGACCAGCGCCGCCTGGAAATCGTCCGCGCCCTCGCCACCCGGCCGAAATTGCTGTTACTGGACGAACCCGCGGCGGGGATGAACGCGAGCGAAAAAATCGAATTGATGAAGCTCATCCAATTCATCAAGGATAAATTTAAAATCGCCGTGCTGCTGGTGGAGCATGACATGCAGGTGGTCATGGGCATTTGCGAACGCATCGCCGTCCTCGATTACGGCATAAAAATCGCCGAAGGCGCGCCGGCCGAGGTGCGCAAAAACCCGAAGGTGATTGAAGCGTATCTGGGCGAAGAATTAAAAATTCAAAATTAAAAATGAAAAACGTGGACGCGCGCGAAGCGTCAGGGCAGACGCATCTAAATTTTCATTAACACCGTGGCTTCAGCCCGGTGGTATAGCGATGGTTAATATTTTCTTCAGCCGTTTTAACGGCTTTGCGTGGGCCGATCAGAAGCCGTTAAAACGGCTGAAGGCGCTTCCGGTCGATCCTGCCACCGGGCTGAAGCCACGGTGTTAAGGAGAGGAATGAAAAACAAAAGATTTTAGATGCGTTTGTCCTGCGCGGAACGTTGACTTTACCCGATTTGTCAGTCAAATTTGTCAGATGAAAACGGTTTTGATTCGAGATTTTACGAGGCGGTTCTCCAGTTTGCGCCGCGAGCCATTGCAGGTGCGGCAGCGGGGAAAGGTGGTTGGCACGTGGACCCCGGTGTCCGAAGAACCTGCGCGGGTGGATTTCATGAAACGACTCCGGGAGGACTTCAAAGCCAAACTCCCATTTACGGGCGCTGAATTGCTCAAGAAAGGCAAGAAGCGATGATTTATTGCGACCCGAGTTTCCTCTTTTCGCTTTATGCGTGGGACGACAACACAGGCTCCGCACTTAAAACATATTCTGCGGACGCCCGCCGACCCTTGATTTTCACGCCCTGGCAGCGCCTCGAAACGAGGAACGCCGTGCGCCTGGCAGCCCACAAATTGCGCCGAGCCGGCAAAACACAATTCCTTTTCGGCCCGGAAACGTCTTCAAGCGAATGAACCAGGATTTGGCCGCGGGCATTCTGAAATACCAGGAACCGGACCAGGTGGAGGCTCTCAGGCTGGCTGAAGATTTGAGTGACGCTTACACCGAATCGTTGGGAAGTGCTGCTGTGGATTTGTGGCACGTGGCTCAGGCTGTCCTGTTGGAGGCGGAAGTCTTTTGGACCTTCGATGCGGACCAGAGAAAGCTGGCACGTTCGATTAAAAAATTTCGGGTTGTGCTTTAATACGCTAGCGAAAAATGTTTTTCCAAAACGAGTGGCGTTGGGCGCAAATCAGAAAATAAAATGAAAACGCTGGACGACGAGATATTGCGTGTTGGCGGGCATCTCATTAACACCCTGCTTTAGCTGGGTGTTTTGTGGTGCTCACGCGTGCGCAAACCGCTTTAGCGGTTTATCAGTTGTGCTCAGAGCTGCTTTTTAATTTTTAATTGTTCGATTGCTCGAAATCAAAAATCTCAGCGTGAGCTACGGCGCGATTAACGCGCTGCACGGAATTTCCCTGCAAATCAAGGACGCGGACATCGTCACGCTCATCGGCGCGAACGGCGCGGGCAAGACCACCACGCTCAAGGCCATCTCCGGTTTGCTCAAGGCGCGCTCCGGCGAAATCCTTTACGACGGGCGCAACATCGCCAACCTGCGCCCGCATCAAATCGTGAAGCTCGGCATTTCCCACGTGCCGGAGGGCCGAATGGTCTTCGCCAACCTCACCGTGCGCGAAAATTTAATGATGGGCGCTTACCTGCTACGGGACAAAAACGTCATTCGCGGCGAATTGGATTTTGTCTTCGGCATGTTCCCGCGCTTGAAAGAGCGCGAGAGCCAGGTCGCCTCCACGCTCAGCGGCGGCGAGCAGCAGATGCTGGCGATCGGCCGCGCGCTCATGGGTCGCCCGAAATTTCTGATGATGGACGAACCATCGCTGGGACTGGCCCCGCTGCTGGTGAAATCGATCTTTGAAAAAATCGTGGAAATCAATCGCGAGCGCCGCATCACAATATTGTTAGTGGAGCAAAACGCGAATCTCGCGCTGGGAATTTCCAATTACGGTTACGTGCTCGAAACCGGCCGGATCATTTTGCAAGACAATTCCGCCGCCTTGCGCCAGAACCCGCAGGTGAAGAGCGCTTATTTGGGCGGATGAACAGCAATCTCGTCAGCGAAGTTTAATTCGCGCCGGAAAGTCGGCGCAAAGGTTTGAAACGCGGACTGCACGCGAGCCTGCCGAAAGGAAGAATTTCATCGCCCCGGAAGTGTCACACAGCCAGACTTCCTCCGCTCCGGCATCAAAATAAAGCGCCATTTTCTCCTGGATTTCGGAGTCGGTGTTTCCGGGCGAAAGCACCTCGACGCAAATTTCTGGTGAACGCGGAAAACAAATCCGGTTGCCCAACTCCTCCACGCATTCGGGGGATGCCCATGCCACATCGGCGGCCCGAACGCCATCGGCGGTAGATATGGGACATTCGGTGAGGACCCGGCCTGTCTGCATCAATGAACGCAGCGAGTAAGCAATTTCGGATTGAAAACTTCCATGACGTGCAGCGGGAGGTGGACTCATAATGACATGACCGTACCGGTCCGTTTCAACCCGGCCCTCGATTTTTGCCACTTCAGGATCGCCCAGCAATTCATTCCACCGGCGCAGGTTGAAATCCGTCTGCGCCCGTTGTGACGGCAGTTTTATCGTCAGTGTGGACATGCCTGAAATATAATCAGCGATAAGGCGCTAGACAAGCGGCCAAAATCTCCCGTAAAGTTTTATGCAAAATGTTTTTGCTTTTTTCCGGGACATTGCTAAAAACAGTGCTGTCGATTGTTGAAATCGGCAAAAGACGTCTATTAATCGATAGTCCGCCTGGGCGCTTCGGTTCCTCACGACCAAGTTTGCGGAGAGGTTTCGTGCTGGAATGATGAAAGTGCCTATTTTTTTTGCTGCGGCTGGCAAAAGCCAGTTTGAACTTGTCTATATCTGGGATCAAGCGACCCCGGAGGCCAAGGTCATCATCTTCTTTCTCCTCATCCTCTCGGTCGTCGCCTGGTTCGTGATCATCTCCAAAAACATCCAGATGCGGCAGGCGAAAAAGCTCAACCAGTTTTTCACGGCGGAATTCCGTTCCCAAAAAGCCGTGCTCGACGTCTTCGACCGCCGCGTGCGGGCGGAAGGTTGTCCGCTATTCATGGTTTACCAGGCCGGCAGCATGGAATTGGACGCGCGCCTCAAAAATCCCGACGGCAGCCGCAAAAGGCAGGTTTCGCTGAAGGGCATCGAACACGTCAAGCGCACCATGGAAAATGCCGTCGCGCAGGAGTCTTTGAAGCTGGAATCCGGTCTAATCCTCCTGGCCATCGCCGTGAGCGGAGCGCCGTTCCTGGGCTTGCTGGGCACCGTCTGGGGCGTCATGAGCACGTTCGGGCACATCGCCCAGCAAGGCAGCGCCTCCCTGGCGGCCATGGCCCCCGGCGTTTCGGCGGCCTTGATTACGACCGTCGCGGGCCTGTTAGTGGCCATTCCGTCGATGTTTGGCTATAATTGGCTGGTACACAACTTGCGCGTTTTGACAGTCGAACTGGACAATTTTGCGCAGGAAATCGTGTCCAAAATCGAAACGGAATACCTGGAAGACTAATCGTATATTTAATAATGCGCCGTTTTTCACAACGCAATTCGCTGGTGACGCTGAGTGATATCAACATCACTCCGCTGCTCGACCTCGCGTTTGTGTTGCTGATCATTTTCGTCATCACCACGCCACTGCTGGAGAAGGGGCTGGACTTGAAATTGCCCAACGGCAGTGGTCAGGCTGACAAGCAGCAAATTACCAAAAACGACATTCGCACCGTGGAAATCAGCGCGCAGGGTATTTACGCGATGAACCGCCGGCCGATGCCTTTGAATCAAGTCATCGCGCAATTGGCGCTGGATTATAAGGCGAATCCGAACCTGGTCATTTATATCCGCGCGGACGCCAATAGCCGCACGAAAGACCTGGCGGCTTTGATGGACGCGTGCAGCAAAAATAACATGACGCGCTATTCATTACGCGAACAACCGCAGGACCAACGATGAATCGGCTGCAAAAAAAATGCATCATCGCTTCCACGGGATTACACCTGTTGCTCGCGCTCATCCTGCTGGTCGGCCCGGGATTTCTTTCCTCGCGTTCAAAAGAGGACAATACGCCTCAATTGGACTTCATTCCGCTTGCCACCATTGACGGAGCGCTCTCTGGTGGTGGTGATAACACTGTCAAAGCTCCCCCGGCCGCACTGGTGACTCCACCAACTCCGCCGTCTCCTCCGGCACCGGTCGCTCCGCCGGAGCCGGTGACGCCGCCTGTCACGCCAGCCGTTGCGGAAAAAACTCCAGAAAAACAGCAGCCCACCGTGCGCGAAACTCCGACGGAAGTGAAATTGCCGAAAAACGATGCACCCTCACTGGAAATTCCGCGTAAACATAAGATCGTGGTTGATACCAAGCTGGTGACGACTAGCGCAGCAGACGCGAAAGCCACGCGGGATGCCGCGAAAAAAGCGGCCGCTGCGGCGGAAAGGCGCCAGGCCGAGGCTGTAGCACGCGCTCTCTCGGGAATTCGAGGAGGAGTTGCAGGCAGCACGGAAGTCAAGCTGGGAGGGCCGGGTGGCGGAGGAATTCCCTATGCAAATTTTCGGTCCGCCGTGCAAAAGGTTTATTGGGACGCGTGGAACGTTCCCGAGGGTGTGCCTAACGTAACTGTAGAAGCTACCGTGACAATAGCTCGAGACGGCACTGTTATTACCGCTCGCATTATAAACAGCTCGGGAAATGCCACGGTTGATGCCTCAGTCCAAAGAACCTTGGATCGCGTAAAATTTGCGGCTCCTCTTCCAGAAAGCGCGAAAGAAGATTCACGACCAGTCACAATAGACTTCAACACAGAAGCAAAATTAACAGGATGAAAATTAACTCACTACTAAAGCATTTGATAATTTCCGGAGCCTTTTTCGGCTTAGGCTTTTGCGTATTCGCGGATGAACCAATTCCAGTCAATAAACAGGGAACAGGCCCCGGCGCGGAACCGCCCACCTGGGTCTCCCTGTCAGGCTTCTCCGGCGAAGCCGAGTCGGTCCTAAAATTCGATCTCTACGTCCAAGGCTTCAACTTCACGAACGCTGAGGCCGCGCAATATCTCATCACCGGCAGCAACAACGGCAACCTGCAAGGCCGCGTGACCGACCGCTACAGCAAGGCCACGTTGGTGTCCAAGGCGTACTCCGGCGCATCGTTGCGGCGGCAGGCGCACCTGTTCGCGGATGAATTCGTCACCGCCATCGGACGCAAGGGCATCGCGCAAACGAAAATCGCCTTCAAGAGCGACACCGGCGCGAATAGCGAAATTTATGTTTCCGATTTCGACGGCTCCAGTCCGCAAGCCGTGACCGCCGACCACACCATCGTCGCGGCGCCGACTTGGACGCCGGGCCATCTGGCGCTCTATTACACTTCCTACAAACTCGGCAATCCCGACATCTTTTTTCACGATCTCCTGAGCGGCCAGCGGCATGTGTTCGCGCGATATTCCGGCCTGAACTCCAGCCCGGCCGTGTCGCCGGACGGTCGGCGCGTGGCAATGATTTTGAGCAAAGGCGGCAGCCCGGACGTTTGGGAATGCAATGCCGACGGCACCGGCCTGCTGCGCCTGACCGCGACGCGCGAAGATGAATCCTCCCCATGCTGGTCGGCGAACGGCGACTGGATTTGTTACGCGACCAAGGTCAACGAACGCCGCGTCCTTTGCAAAATTTCCGCGTCAGGTGGCCAGGCCCAACGCATCCCGACCTCAGGCGTGTTGAATCCCACCGAGCCGGACTGGTCGCCGGATGGCAAATGGATTGCCTTCACCGCGCAGATGGGCGGCTTTGAAATTTGTGTTGTGCCCGCGGGCGGCGGCGCGGTCACGGAATTGGTCGCGGGCGAGGACCCCTCATGGTCGCCGAACTCGCGGACCCTCATTTACACGCGGCGCGAGGGCGGCGGGCGGCGTGTGTTGTCTCTGCTTGACGTGCCCACGAAACAATACAAGGATGTTTCCCGCAGTACGGGAAGTGGAAGTAACTCTCAACCCAGTTGGGCGAAATAGCCCTTTCCCTAAAAAACTATGAAAGCAACTCGCTTTGCAACTTTAACCGCGCTCGGAATCGCGCTGAGCTTTATTGCTGTCGGCTGCCAGCCGCAGAACATGCACAAGATTCCACGAGGTCAACAACCCCCAATCGACG
>DASXHY010000263.1:0-3513 GCA_036488095.1 Verrucomicrobiia bacterium
CGAGAAAAAGCCAGGCGGCAGTTGAAGCTGCCCTCCCGAATGCGTCATCGAATCCTCGCACGAACATCATCTACACCTACACCAATCGTGAACGTCAGAAAATTTTTGAGAAACTAAACACTATTACGTTCGATAAGGTCGAATTTCCCGATCTACCGCTCGGTGAATTCTTGCACAATCTGACGGAGATGACAAAAAGCCGTGACCCGGATCAGGTCGGGATTAATTTCATCATCAATCGAGCGTGGCCACCGGGATTTAGTGGCACGAATGAGCCGATTGAGAATAGCGATTTTGCGTCGGCTCGAATGAACTCTTGTCCGCCCTTAACAAACGTCCGGTTGCTGGATGTGCTTGACGCCATCGTGAAAAGCGCCGACCGCCCGATCAAATATTCCATTCAGGATTATGGTGTTGAGTTCTCGTTAAAAGGACGCGAAGAGCCGCCGCTGCACACACGCACTTTCAAATTGGACACGAACACGTTTTACATGGGCTTGCAAAACGTTAGCACAATTAACTTTGGCGGTGCTACCAATGGCTTTAACGGCCGCAAGCAAGTCCCCGCTGTGAAAGTTCCCGGCAGGGATACTTCGTCAGAAATCCAGTCGGCCGTGATTCATTTCTTCAGTTCGATTGGTGTGAATATGGCGGCCCCGAAGAGCGTTTTCTTTGCTGAACGCCAAGGCACCTTGACTGTGCATGCGACCGCTGATGATCTGGACCTGATTGAGCAGGCCATTAACATTTTGAACCAACCGCCGCCCGAGGTGACGGTCAAAGCTCGGTTCGTTGAAATGGACGGAACCGACGAGGGCCTGGATGCGGCCTTTAAACAGCTTTGGGAGAACCGCAGTGCTGGAGATACCAACAATCCCTTGACCAGCATTTTGAGTCCGGTGCAATTCAAGCCAATCCTGCAGGCCCTCCAGAAACACGCGGGCGGTGCGGATTTGTTGGATGAAGGACAAGTCACAACCTTCAGCGGACGGCAGGCGAATTTTCAAACAGTGGACATCAAAACACTCGTGACCGGCGCCAATACCACGGTAAGCAACAATAATACAAATTACGGTTATCAGGTGACCAACTCGCCTTTTGGTATCACGGTTGATGTCGTGCCGAGCGTTTTGGCAGATGGTAATAGTATTTTGATGACAGTTATTCCAACCGTGACAGAATTCCTCGGCTACGAAGATCCCAAGGAGCTTTCCAAATACGATAAAAATCTCAAACACCTACAGCTACCGCTCCCGAAATCCCGGGTCCGAAGGACTATCACCGCACGTACCGTTTCCGACGGCCAAACCCTGGTGATTGGAAAGCTTAGTGACGAACAAGTCATTCTTGAGCCAAACGGGACGGAGCTGCGACAACCTTTCGCCGGGAAAAAGAAAAAGCAGCTCATCATCTTTATCACTGTCACGATCGTCGATTCCCACGGCATTGCTTTGCATGAGGACGATATTCATTCCCACGATTACTACGACACGCCGGTGATCCGCAATGTGACCCCGGTGATCCCCTGATATTTTCAAGATTCTTCAGGGATTTCCTTCGATTTACAATATTCCAAAAAATATTTTGCCTTGGACAGCCCATGTCCTACCCCCTCTGGCAGGATGGTCGCATAACAAAAACAAAACGTTATGAAGACCAACGAACAAATGGAACTCGGAATCGGAAAAGCGAAAGCCTGCCGTTCGGCCAAACGCCCGCAGCGCCGGTTGAGCCGCGCGAACTGGTGGTTTCAACAGATGCGCGAAGTGGTGGACAAGGCCGTGGATTGGCAGCCCGCCCCGCCGGCGCGTCCCGAGCAGATTTATTTTCCCGAATAATTTGTAGCAGCCGAGGTGGCGAAGCCCGTCGGGGTTTCAAGGGGTGGGGCCGCTCCTCGGCTGCTACTGTCGTCAACAGGAGGAAATCCGCCGCGCGCCGGTTATCGCCCCACAACAGCGTAACCGGCGCGCACGAATTCCCGGATCACTTCCAGTTCCTCCTCGCCGGCGATGGTGTGGGCTTTTTGGAATTCGCGGAAATCAATGCGCAGCCCGGCACTTTTGAGCAGATTGATTTGCTCCCGCGCTTCGTCGAAACGAACCATCGGGTCCAGCGTCCCGTGCGTGATGAGCAAGCGCTGCTGAAATGCGACTGGCGATAATTCCTTCACCAATCTTTCCGGCTCGCAAACGTATCCGCTGATGCCGACGATGCCCGCGAACCGATGCGGATAACGCAAGCCGGCGTCGATGGACATCAGGCAGCCTTGTGAGAATCCGCCCAGGATGGTTTGGTCGGTGGGAAATCCGGCCGCGCGGCGGGCATCCAGCAACTCGAAAAGCAATTTCCGGCTTCGTTCAACGCCGGGCACGATGTCGCCGGCGAAATCGTACCAGGAGTAACCGCCGTAATATTCGTCCGGCGCATTCACCAGCAGGTAATTCATCCACGGCAATCGCATGGCTTCCGGCAGCCAGCGATAGCCTTCGATGCTGTCGCCAAGGCCGTGAAGCATGATCCAGAGACGGCGCGAGTTGGGATCCTGGGCAGGAATAAATTCGTGAGCGAGCGGTTGCATTGATATTGGACGATAAGGGAATTTCGCGATGCAGGCAATGCGTGCGCGAGTGCGATCTGGCGCTGGGCGGTTCACGCTCCGCAGGCTGGCAGCCTGCGAAACAGCAGACAAGGCTGTCTGCGCTACGGGGCGGCTGCCCTCAACTGCTGGGCCTGTTGTTCCGCCCAATCGGCCAATTGCTTCCGTTGCTCGCCGGTCAGGCGCGCGGGTTTGTGAATCCGCGCGTAGCTCGGCAATGGCATGTCGCCGTCGCGCACAGTGTCGCTGACGCGGTTCCATTTTTTGGCCGCTCGCTGCATATCGTCGTGCGGCCATTCGGAGAAATTCAAATGTTTTCGCCCGTCGCGCACGTGGCTGTCCAGCCACCACGAAATCGGGGCCACGTGGCCGTACCACGGCCAGTGAGTTTCATAGGAATGGCAATCGTAGCACGCGCCCCGCAGCAAGGTGGCGATCTGTGGCGGCGGCGCGTTGGTGCTGAGCAAATCGTGCCCGGGAACAACGGTCGGGTTCGTCCGCCCGAGGTTGGTCAATTGCAACAAGCCAAACGCGGCGACCGCAATTATCAGAATCCATTTTAATCGTTTCTTCACAAATATTAGATGCAAAGGTTCGCGGAATGTTTCAGCAAAAGCAATGGCTTCCGCCCGGACAATGACGGTCTTGCCGGCGGGACGCGGCGCTCCGCAATGATTTTCCGCGTGCTTTTTTCCGAAAAAGCATTTAATTGTCCGCATGACTATTTGGCTCCTCGCCGTTCTGCTTTTGGCGGCACTCGCCGGTTTGGGCTTGCGCCAGGGCGCAATTCGCGTGTTGCTCTCGTTTTTCGGCATTGTGATTGGCGGATTGCTCGCCGGTCCCCTGGGACATCTAGTCAAGCCCCTCCTTTCCGCGGCGGGCGTCAAACATCCGGTCTACCTCGCGCTCCTGCCGCC
>DASXHY010000278.1:0-9222 GCA_036488095.1 Verrucomicrobiia bacterium
CACGACCAACTGGACGGTATCGGGCACACCGGTTGCGTTTGCGGCGAATGCGAACGTGCTCTTTGACGATTCGGCGAGCACTTTCTCCGTGAACCTCACCACCGCGCTTGCACCTAGTTCGATGGTTGTGAGTAACAACGCCTCGAGCTATTCGTTCTCCGGCTCCGGCAGCCTGGGCTCCAACATGACGCTGGTGAAAGACGGAACGAATACGGCGACAATCAGCACCGCGAACACCTATACCGGTAACACAACCATCAAGGCGGGCAAAGTGGTTCTAGGCAATTCCACCGCGCTCGGCTCCAGCAATGCCACGGTGACGGTGCAAAATGGCGCTACGCTTGACCTCGCCGGCAATGCCCCCGGCTTGCAGCCAATCGTCGTGGGCGGCAGCGGTTCGGACGGGAACGGCGCGCTGGCTAACACGGTCGCCGATCAGAACAACGCCTTGCGCGCGGTCACGTTGACCTCGAACACGGTCATCCGCGCCGATGCATTGTTCGGCATCCGCACCGCGGCGGAAACGGATCCGGGTTTTGCCGGCAACGGTTATAAACTCATTAAGACCGGTGCAAATCATTTGAGCCTTAATGGCGGCCAGACAGTCACCAATGGACTCACGGTGTGGGACAGTGACCTGGGTGATGTGGATATCCAGCAGGGAACGTTGTCGTTCGAGCGCCGCATGACGATGGGCCGCGCCACGAACACGATTACGGTCGAACCGGGCGCAACATTGCTCCTGTTCACGCTCAATCAATTCGTCCTGCCGCTGCAAGTCAAACCGGTGCTGCTCAACAATGGCACATTCTCCGGCAACGGAAATTCCGCGACGGAAGGCAGCACATTCGGCGGCCCGGTGACCCTGGCGAGCGGGACCAACTTCATCCAGGCGCTTACGGGCACCACGCTGGAGTTGCTCGGCCCGATCGGCGGCGCGGGCAATCTCTTTGAAAATTCTACCGCGGCAAGCACGGTCCTGCTTGGTGGTACCAACACCTATACTGGGAAAACTGTCATCCAGTCGGGAATTCTGGCGCTTGAGAATAATGCTTCCATCGCGAATTCATCCGGCATTCTCGTGACCACCAACTCGACCCTCAACCTGTCCGCCCTGGCTGTTTCGCCGTGGACGCTCGGGGCTGCGCAAACGCTCGGCGGTTCCGGCACGGTCAACGGCAGCGTCCTTGCCAACGGCACGCTCTCGCCCGGCGACGCTCTCGGCACGCTCACCGTCAACGGTGACCTCACGCTGAACGGCAATGTGCTCATCGACGTCAACAAATCCCTGTCGCAGTCGAACGATCTCACGACTGTGACGGGCGCGTTGAACAATACCGGTTCCGGGTCCATCATTGTGTCGAACTTCGGCCCGGCGCTGGTTGCCGGTGATACATTCACACTGTTTAGCCAGGCAGTTGCCGGCGGCGACGCGATGACCATCACGGGCGGCGGGGCAACCTGGGTCAACCACCTCTCCACGGACGGCAGCATTGTGGTGGCATCGGTCGGGCCGACGAGTCCGGAACCCATCACCGTTTCGTCGAGTGCCGGCAACCTGAACCTGAGCTGGCCGACGGTCGGCTGGCGCCTGCAGGTCCGGACGAATTCGCTGACGGCGGGGAATTGGGCGGATTGGCCAAATTCCACCTCGGTCAACGCCACGAATATTCCGATCGACGCCGGGAATTCCAGCATGTTCTTCCGGCTCGTTTATCCGTAAGGTATTTGTCAGAATTACACCGGTCATTCGAGTGCGCAGCCTTCATCGGCTGCGCACTTCGTTGTTGGGAAAAATGAACAGGGTCATTCAAAATCAGCAGATGGCGGAGCTCGTCGCTCCGCGCGCGCCGTTGTGGGCTGATAAAGAACGGCGCGCACGGAGTGACGCGCCCTACCGGTGCAATAAACCTTTCACGCATAAGCCATGAAAACTGCCTCGGCCAATATTCTCCGAGTAGTGTTCGCAGCGACATTTTTCACAAGCGCACTCTTCTGCGCCGCGGCGGATTCCCGCCCGAACATCGTTCTTATTCTTGCGGATGACCTTGGCTATTCCGATGTCGGCTGTTTCGGCTCGGAAATTTCGACACCGAACATCGACCGGCTGGCAAAGAGCGGCGTGGCGCTCACCCAGTTCTACAACCAGGCCCGCTGCTGTCCGACGCGCGCGGCGTTGTTGACGGGAAAATATCCGCACCAGGTCGGCATCGGCGACATGATTGATCCCTACGCGGCCGCCAATCGCGCGGCGGCGAACAGCCCGGCATACCAGGACCATCTTTCCACCAACTCACCCACCATGGCCGAATTGCTCCGCGCGGCGGGCTATCACACCATGATGTGCGGCAAATGGCACCTCGGCAAACGGCCCGAGGAATGGCCGGTGCATCGCGGCTTCGACCGCTCCTTCGTGCAAATTGACGGCGCGATGAATTATTTTGGCGGCGATTCCAAAGATGGCCCGCGCGCACGCATGGCGCTGGACGATAAAGTTTTTGTTCCGCCACACGACGGATTTTATTCGACCGATGCGTTCACCGACCGCGCGATTGAATTTCTGGAGGAATCGGCGAAGGGCACGAACGGAAAACCATTTTTTCTCTACATGCCTTACAACGCCTCGCATTGGCCGTTGCAGGCGCCGGAACCGGACGTCGAAAAATATCACGGCAAATATGACGCGGGCTGGCAGCCGATTCGCGAAGCGCGGCTGAAAAAAATGATTCAACTCGGCATCGTTCCCGCGGGACAAACCATGTCGCCGATGGATCGCGGCAACGCGAAGCCCTGGGACGAACTTTCAGACGACAAAAAGAAGGAATGGGCGCGGAGGATGGAAGTGTATGCCGCGCAGACGGAGCATTTGGACCGCGATATCGGCCGCTTGCTCGATGAAATTAAAAAATTGGGCGTCGAGGAAAACACCGTGGTGATTTTTCTATCCGACAACGGCGGCGCGGCTGAAGACCCGAATGGCGGCGACAAGTCGGTGCCCATCGGCGACCGCGATTCCTGGCGCGGCTACGCGCGACCCTGGGCCACCGTGAGCAACACGCCGTGGCGGCGGCACAAGGTCACCGCTTACGAGGGCGGCATCAGCACGCCGCTGATTGTTCGCTGGCCGGCGGGTATTCAGGCGGCAAAGGATGGAACGCTCGTCCGCAATCCGGCGCACGTGATTGATTTGCTGCCGACGTTTTTGGAATTGGCCGGTGCGAAAAATCTCGCTGCCGGGACAAATAAACTCGAAGGTGAAAGCATTACGGCCATGTTGAAAGGAAATGCCGGAAATCCCAATCGCACCTTTTGCTGGGAGCACGAAGGCTTTCGCGCCATCCGCGATGGCAATTGGAAACTGGTTGAAGCGGCCGCGCCGGACAGCGAATGGGAGCTTTTTGATGTGGACGCCGACCGCATCGAATCGCACGACCTCGCCGCCGCGCATCCCGAAATTGTCCGTGACCTGAAGGCGAAATACGATCGATGGGCGGCGCGATGCGGTGTCATCGATCATACACTGTTGAAAAAACAAACCGTGAAGACAACGCAGGAGAACGAATGATATTTAGAATGTTCAGAGATTTGTTGAGAAGCCGGAGTTGGCTCTTCCTTGTCGCGGCCCTCACTGGCAACGCGTGCGCCGCGGCTGCACTGCCGAACATTGTGGTGTTTATTTCCGACGATCACACCCTGCGTGACTCCTCGGTTTACGGCGCCAAGGACATCATCACGCCGCATATGGACCGACTGGCGGCAGCCGGGATGACCTTTGACCGCGCGTTTGCGCCGTCACCGTCCTGCGCACCGAGCCGCGGCGCGATGCTCACGGGGTTGATGCCGGCGCGGAACGGGGCGGAGCCGAATCACTCCGAGCCGCGTAAGGACATAAAAAAGCTGCCTGCGTATTTGCAGGAACTTGGCTACGAAGTGGTGGCCTTTGGCAAAGTGGCCCATTATGCGCAGACTGCGGATTACGGGTTCGATCATTTTGAACATATCAATTACCACGAGGACATCGCGATTCCGGCGGCGCTGGAATGGTTGCGGAACCGCAAGAGCAACAAGCCGCTTTGTTTGTTCGTCGGTTCCAACTGGCCGCATGTTCCCTGGCCGTTGACCAAGGAGGGCCACGAGCCGGACGCATTATCCGTGCCGGGCAATCACGCCGATACACCGGTGACGCGGAGAGTTCGGGCGCGGTATTATGCCGCGATCAGCCGGATGGATGCCGACCTCGGGCAGGTCTATTATGAGGCACAGGAAAAATTTGGCACGAATCTCTTCTTTCTCCATTTCAGCGATCAGGGCGCGCAATGGCCTTTTGGCAAATGGTGTTTGTACGATGACGGCATCCGCACGCCGATGATTGCGGTGTGGCCGGGAAAAATTACTCCGGGCAGCCGCACTTCCGCGATGGTCTCGCTCGTGGATGTGCTGCCGACACTGGTCGAAGTGGCCGGGGGACGGCCGCCGGAGAACCTCGATGGACATTCATTCGCCAAAGTGCTGCTGGGACAAACGAACGAATTTCGCCAATACATTTTCGCGACCCACAGCGGCGACGGTGACATGAATGTTTACCCATCCCGCTGCGTCCGCGATACTCGGTGGAAATACATCCTCAACCTGCATCCGGAATTCAAATTCACCAGCCACATCACCGAATTGAACGGCGAGGACGGCGCCTATTGGAAGACGTGGGTGCAACGCGGCAAGACCGATCCGGCCATTGCGGACAAAGTGCACCGGTATCAGGAACGGCCAGCTGAAGAACTCTACGATCTGGCCAACGATCCTTTGGAACAACACAATCTCGCGGGTTCAGCAGCCGCCACCGATACGCTCAAAAAAATGCGAACCTTGTTGGACGATTGGATGAAGCAGCAGGGCGATCAACGCAAAGTTTACGGAAAGCCGAAGTTGTTGGGCGCTCCCGAGACGGCGAAGGGTGACACTTCGGCGACTCGGGCACGACAATCGGATGACAACGACTGAGCCAAAGCATCATTTCAAATACTTCACAATCGCTTCGGAGCGCGACCGGACGTGCAGTTTTTCGTAAATGTGCCGCAAATGCGTGCGGACCGTGGGCACGCTGATTTGCAATTTGTCCGCCAGTTCTTTATTGGCGAAACCTTGTGACAGCAAAGTGAGGAGTTCCTTTTCCCGCTCGGTCAGCGTGGTTGTATCGAGGCCTTTTTGCGCGGGTTCGTGAAAAGAGCGCACCACGCGATAGGCGATCTGGCTGCTCATCGGCGCGCCGCCTTCCCGCGCGTTGCGGATGGCCTCGAGCACTTCATCGGGTTCGGCGCGCTTGAGCAGGTAGCCGCTCGCCCCGGCTTTGAGCGCGTGAAAAATGTGCTCGCTGTCTTCGTACACGGTCAACACGATGACTTGTGTTTCGGGAAGAAACTCTTTCAAGCGCCGGATGCATTCCGTGCCGGGCATTTGCGGCAGGTTCAAATCCATGAGCACCACTTGTGGTTTGAGTTGCGGGAGCTTTTGCAGCGCTTCCTCGCCGGTGGCGCAGGCGGCCAGGCACTGCATGCCTTTGGCATCCGCCACCAGCTTCGTGAGCGACTTCCGCAGCACGGCGTCGTCCTCGACAATTCCAACGGTCACATTCATTCGTGCTGGCATTTCAACGAATCTTCCCGGCTTTGTCCAAACGATAGTAGGCCGGGCGATCGCGCGTGAACTCAGTCATCGGAAAAGGTGGCCCCTTTTCCGATCTCGTGCGCTGGAACAATCGGTTTTTCCCGGGGAAGCGTGTCGAACGGCACGACATGGCAGCGTGCGGCCCAGGCGTCGTAGAGGTCGGACAGCTCTTTGACTTTGTCCGGGTGAGTGGTTGCCAGATTTTTTTGTTCGGTCCGGTCCGCAACGGTGTCATAAAGTTCCCACGGCTGCCGATGGCGGGCCACGAGTTTCCACTGCTCGAGGCGAACCGCGCGATTGCCTTCGTGCTCCCAGAATACAGGTGCGGGATGAGGACGGTTTTTCCCCTCAAAAATTGGCAACAGGCTGCTCCCCTCCAATGGCAGAATCGAATGGCCTTCGTAGTTGGCCGGGTGTTTTGCGCCGGCGATGTCAACCAAAGTGGCCATGATGTCGGTGACGTGCCCGAGTTGGCCGGACATCGTGCCGCTTTTTTGAATCACCGCGGGCCAGCGCGCGATGAAGGGCGAGGCGATGCCGCCTTCGTGCGTGAAGTGTTTGTAGAGCAAAAACGGTGTGTCGCTGACATTCGCCCACGGAACGCCATAGCTTTCCCACACGTTATCTGGTCCGGCTAAAACGGAATGATTGCCGTTGCCCACCGAGACGCGCCTTCCATCGCGCGTGCGGCTGGGCACGTCGTACCATTCCGGTTGAATAACCTCAGCGCAGCCGCCGTTGTCGGAAAAGAAAATGACCAGCGTGTTGGTTTCAATGTTTTTTTCCTTCAGCGCGTTGAGGACTTTTCCGACGCCCGCATCGAGATGCTCGATCATGGCGGCATAAGTCGCCATGCGGTTGGCTTCCCAGGCTTTATCGCGCATGCTGCTCCAGTTGGGGACGCGCGGATCACGCGGCGACAACGGCCAGTTTTTATCAATGATCCCCATTTTGATTTGGCGTTGATAGCGGTTGGTGCGGATGGCGTCCCAGCCGGCGAGATAAGTTTGCCGGTACTTGGCGATGTCCTGTTCCGGCGCCTGCAACGGCCAATGCGGTGCGGTGTAGGCGAGGTAAAGAAAAAACGGCTTGCCGCCGTCCGCCAGGCGGTCGATGTCTGCCACGGCATTTTTGGTGAGCACGTCGGTGTAATAGAAATTGGTTTCGACGGCGGTGACGGGCGTATTGCCGCGCACAAGCGAGAACGGATCGTAATAGCTGCTGACGCCGTGGATCGTTCCAAAGTAATCCTCGAAACCGCGTTGGAGTGGCCAACTGTCTTTATTGTCCCACCAGAGTTCCTGCGTTTCATGGTTCAGTTGTTTTTTTCCATCGAAATAGATGTGGGACAGATGCCACTTTCCGACCATGGCCGTGTGGTAATTTGCGAGGCGCAATTCTTCCGCGATCGTGAGGCAGTTTCGGTTCAACTCGCCGCGATATCCGGGCAGTCCGCGGTCTTCCATCATGCCGCCGATGCCGGCCTCTTGCGGATACAACCCGGTCAGCAACGCCGCCCGGGACGGACAGCATCGCGGTGTGGTGTAGAATTGCGTCATCCGCAGCCCTTGGGAAGCCAGGTGATCCAGATTGGGCGTGGAAATTTCCGAACCAAAACAGCCAAGGTCTGAATAACCGAGGTCATCCGCCAAAATCAAAATGACGTTGGGCCGCGGAGGAGCGGTGTCCGCGGCTGAGCACATTGCCGTCAGCGCGAACAGCGTAGCCAAAACCAAAAGCCGTTCACCGGCGGACAAAAATTCATCCAAACATTTGCGAATCATAATTATCGGTATTCGTCAGACTAAAGCGCCTGTCTTGGGGCTACAATCGTCCAAACGGATGACTTTTGGCATTCGAACGAAGCGAGTGCGGCACAGTCCGCCCCTGACACCATGAATATTCCGAAAAGTAAAAGTTGTCATCGGTTTGTTTTATCGACGATTCTGTCCGCTCGGATGTGGCACGTGAAATTTAATAGCCCGTTAGAAAATCCTTTGTTCCGTAGTAGCCGACGTGGGGGCGTGTTGCCCAAAGTAGCCTTGGGCGCGAAGGAGCGTTCGTGCCTCGTTCTCGTTCTCGTTCTCGTCCTCGTCCTCGTCCTCGTCCTCGTCCTCGTCCTCGATTTGTTGGGAAATTCGATTACGAGGATGAGAACGAGGACGAGGAGGATGCCGGGTTTTTCGCTTTTTGAATTTGGGCAACACGCCCGTGAGTCGGCTCTAACTTCAACAAAATCTTCAGACAGAATTGAGCCGACTCATGTCGGCTGCTACTTATTTAGCGGATTGTTAACCGCGGCAAACACATGATAAAAAATTTTACCAGCCTTTTGGTGCTTCTCATGGCGGCGATTTTCGCGAAGGCGGAGAAGCCGCTGACATCTTATGTGAATCCATTTTTGGGCACGGCCCCTTTGACGAATGTCGCGGACATTGGATTTACTCCGCCATGGCGGGTTTGGGCGGGTTTGACGTTCCCCGGCGCCTCCCTGCCGAACGCGATGGTGCAACTAACCCCGATCACGAAGTTCGGCAGCGGCGCGGGGTATGAATACGAGAATACGGTCATCCACGGGTTTGCACACTCCATCAAGGGGCATTGGAATCTTGGTTACATCCCGATCCTGCCGGCGGCCGGAACGGTAAATCCGGATGATTTCGGATCGCAGTTCGATCACAAGAACGAGTCGGCTTCGCCCGGCTACTACCAGGTTTTTCTCGAGCGCTGCAAAATTAACGCGGAGCTGACCACCACGCTGCGTTGCGGATTTCACCGCTATACTTACGAGGATGGCGGGGACAAAAAACTGGTGGTGAATCTGGCGGTCTCCAACGAGCGCGTGTGGGATTGGGACATCCATCAGGACGGCGATCACGCGTTCCAGGGATTTCAGGCCGCGCGCGAAAGGGTTTATTTTTATGCCATCGCGAATCAGAAAATCAAAAGTGTTCAAATGCTGGGGGGCAGGGACTACGACGTGCCCGTCTTGAGTTTTGACGGGACGAACCAGGTCCTGGAAATCAAAATTGGCTGCTCCTACGTCAGCGTTGAAAACGCGAAGAAAAATCTGGAGGCGGAGCTGGCGGCGAAAAATTTTGAGGAGGTCAGGAGCGAGGCTTCTAAAACCTGGGAAGATTTGCTCTCCAAAATCCAGGTGACGGGCGGGACGGAACGACAAAAGGGACTTTTTTACTCGTGCCTCTATCGTTCGTTTATGTGGCCGGCACTGCGCAGCGATGTGAACGGGGAATTCACGGATGCAAACCGGCGGGTCGTCAAAAAAAACTTCCGTTATTACACCGTGCCGTCTTTGTGGGACGATTATCGGAACAAGTTGGTTTTGCTGGGAATGCTCGCGCCGGATGTCACGGAGGATGTGATCAGCTCGCTCGTTGATCGTGGCGAATGCACTGGTTTCATGCCGACGTTTTTTCACGGCGACCACGCGGCGGCATTCATTGCCGGCTCGTATGCCCGGGGATTGCGCGATTTCGACGTAACGAACGCCTACCAATTGCTGCTGAAAAATGCCACCGTCGAATCGCCGAATGCCCGGCC
>DASXHY010000419.1:0-1847 GCA_036488095.1 Verrucomicrobiia bacterium
CATGGTGCTCGACCGGCTGAACATCCGGCATTTGTTTGACGCGGTGGTGACCAGTGAGATGGTTAAGAACCAAAAGCCTGCGCCGGATATTTTTCTCGAAGCCGCGCGCCGCATCGGGGTGGACCCGAAATTGTGCCGCGGTTACGAGGATACGGATTTGGGAATGCAGGCAATTCGTTCGGCGGGAATGGACGCGGTGGATGTGCGGAGTCTGATCGCGAAGTAATGACGGTTCTCAGTTCGTGCGTTTGGCGAGACGTTTCTTAAGCTGCGCAATAGTCAGAAATTTACCCTTGCCGGCTTCTACTTTCGCCAAGCGGCTTTCGAGAACAGTTTTATGCCAACGGGGCGACTGCAGCTGTTCGGCGTCGGCTGCCAAGGATTTCCAAATGAGTTCCATCGCCTTAAACTTTTGCGAAAGGCTCATTCGTTCAATTTCGACCGCTTCTATCATGGGCAAAAAATAACGCCGTTTTTGATCTGCTGCAAGCTCTTCAGGCGTCCGTCTCGCTTAACTTCCCGTAGTACACAACCGTCTCATAAATAAATTGGACACGGCCGTTTTTCTGCCGGGTAACAAAAATAGTTTCGAGATCGCGCAACATTTCATGGTGGCCGGGTTGATCGGCTTCCGGAGCGTAGGAAGAGGAAAGCAGCCGGCCTTTCAATCCTTCAAAATCAAATTCCTGCGAGCTTGGGATCGACTTTTTTGCCGGCGCATATCCAAAAAATCCGTGCACGACGTCGTCGTCGATTTGTTTGTGGTCCACTTTTGAGTAATCGGTGGCGTAGGTTTTAAGCAGTTTTTCGTACTCGGCCAAAAATGCGGTGATGGCCGTTTGCCGGTCGTTCCAGATCAGCACAATCCATCCATTCGGTTTCAGAATTCTGAGGAATTCGTTTTGGCAATGCTCGCGGTCGAACCAGTGAAATGCCTGGCCGGCGGTTACGAAATCGGCGGATGCGCGGGGCAGGGTGGTCTCTTCAGCGGTGGCGGCGATGCTTGTGAAATTCGGAAATCCTTTCAGCAATCGTTCACCCGCTTCGCGCATTTCGCGATTTGGCTCGACGCCGTAAACTGGATTGCCATTCGCCAGAAATAACTCTGCCAGTTTTCCCGTGCCGGAGCCGATGTCGGCAATGACCGAGCTTTTTGTCAGCGCGCATTCTGCCTCGAGAAGACCGAGGATTTCTTTTGGATAACCGGGGCGAAAGCGGACGTAATTTTCCACGCGGGAGGAAAAACGTTTGGTGGAATCGCGGCCGGACATTGGCGGGGAGGTGCTCACGGATTTTGTTTGGGCAGGGGCCGTTTCCAGACGTATCGCGCCATCAGCACGCGAAGGACTGCGGTGAGCGGAATCGCCAGCACGCCGCCGAGTACGCCGCCGAGAAGGGTGGTTCCCACCATGACGGCAACGATGATGGTGAGCGGATGCAAACCGACGCGGCCCCGCATGATGCGCGGCGAAATGACCACGGCTTCCAGCGTCTGCACGATAGCGAACACCAACAGCACGAGCAAGGGATGCTTCCAATCGCCGAATTGCACCAGCGCGATGACCACGGCGGTGGCGAAAATAATAATCGCGCCGATGAAGGGAACAATCGTAAGCACCATGGCCGCCGCCCCGAGCAAAATTGCATAGGGCAGGTGGACGACGTAGTAAAAACCGATCCCATACAAAAAGCCGTCGCAGATGGCCACCAGCACCTGCCCCCGGAAGAACGCGATCATGTAGTCGTTGATGGACTGAAGAATAAAAACGAGTTCGTCTTTGAGGGTTGAATCTTTTAACGGAAGATAGTTGGTCCACTTCGACTGAATGCCTTGCTTTTCCAGCAGC
>DASXHY010000107.1:0-13280 GCA_036488095.1 Verrucomicrobiia bacterium
CGCGGATGCTCGCTACATTTTCTCCGGGTTTCATGGGAAATTGTAGCGAGCATCCGCGCTCTGAAACCTGGAAGGAAATGCTCGCCAGGTCCAAAGGCATTGGCTGGTTGAACGGCATTTTTTCCAGGTCTGCCGAAGCCATCGGCGCACTGCGAAAATGCGTGGGCGTCAATTGTTCCGGATCCCCGAAATGAAGCCGCCAAATACCCGGTGCTACCACTTCGGTTTGGGGTGCGGACGAATCGGGATCTGCGCCTTGAACAGTCGTCGAAGCAGCCATCAACGCCAGGAAAAGCGGCAGGAAGCCGATAGACCGGACACTTTTCCGCAGTGATTCGCGCGCGTGGATCGATTGGAACATTTTCATTTCGGTTTCGGAGTGTAAAGGTAACAGCAGGGGGTTAACAACCCGTTGAAAAAGTAGCAGCCGACGTGAGTCGGCTCTGACTTTTACAGAATTCCGAAGAAATTTGAGCGGACTCACGTCCGCTGCTACAGAAAGGGAAGTTTTTTAACGGGCTGTTAAATGGCATAACACGATAAATCTGCGCGTCTATCGAATCAAAACTCTTCAATGGTCGGCTTGCCCTCATACCAGGCGATCATATTCAAGACCAGATAGTTCCAATCCTGAAATCCCTGGTTCATGACAGGTTCACCATTGTCCGGCAAATAGAATTCGTGCAATACCCCGTTCTTTTCATAATCCCGGCCGATCAACTTGACAGTTTTTTCGACTAATTTGCGCGCTTCGTCTTTGTATCCATATTTTACAAGGCCGCGGAAAGCAAAATAGTTGGCATTAACCCAGATTGGCCCGAGCCAGTTGGAAGGATTGCTCGTGGCGCGAACGTCATACATTTTTTCCATCTTCGAAAGGGAGCGGATTCCATACAGCGCGTCAAAAGTATTGGTATCCTGGAGATTCTTCCAAACCATTTGCTTCGCCTGTTCCGGTGTGGCCACTCCGGACCACATGGCCAAAAACCCCGACCAAACGCCCAGGCGCTGGATCAGGCAATCCCAATTTCTGGGCTGCCCCATGTGAAATTGCCACGCCTTGTCTATCGGCTGTGTCGCGGGACGAAGATTCAGGTCCACACTATAGTAGAAACCATCTTTGGGGTCCCAGCAATGCTCGCGAATGGAATCGAGCAGAGCATCGGCCATTTTTTGATAGCTATCGCCAATCTCTTTCTGATTCAAACATCCGGCAAGATAGACCATTGCCTCCAATTCCTTATACATGAAGCAATTCAACAGGATCGAACCGGAGCTTCCGTTAGGCCGGAAAAACGTGCTCGGATCATTGTCCACGCCCAGGAATTCGTCGGTTTGCCAGTAATACAATCCGGTCTCTTTGTTGCGGTAATGATTGTAGTAACAATTCACAAAGGCCTGCAATTTCGGGAACTGGTCACGGAGCCATTCGGCGTCGCCACCATTCAATTTGACCAGAAACGCGGCATGCTGGGCCAGACACGGCTTGTGCATATTATGCTGCCACGGGATAAAATCTGCACCGCCGTTGAACAGGTTCTTGCTGGTGGGACTAATGACCACCGGGACAAATCTACTGTTGATGGAATCGAGGAAGTTCAGAACGCAGCCTTGTTCATATTTGATCGCCTGCTGCTTGTCTTCAGGCGAGCCGTTTTCCAGGAGGATTTGCCGCAAGGCAATGTCCGTCAGCCACGAGTCCCAATCCCAAAGCTGGTCTTGATAGGAGCTGCATCCCGGCGTGATAAAGGGATGCTTCAAAAGACCTTTGGCCGGTTTGAACATGCCCTTGTATTCTTTGAAAATATTTGTCCGGATTACACTGATGTAGTGTTGCGTTTCAGTTTGTGCGTCGCTGCCTTGCGCGAGGAGCGCCAAGCCGGTGACGACCAGGACGATTAATTTTTTCTTTTGAAGCATGCTATTTGGTTGATCTTGCGATGGCAGCGAATTTAACCCGCCAGAATCGCCGCTGTGTTCATTCAAAGCAGCCAGTCGTTTTATCCGTTGACGCGGATTTTTTGAAAATTGCGGAACAAAAACGATTTGCCGTAAATCGTCGCCATTATCCTTACTACGATGGATTTGCTGAATACCCACAAACGAGGGTATGTACTACTTTCCTCTTACGCAGTTATTCGCGATCCGACGGTCGCCGTGCTTGCGTTGTTGCCGACATCGAGGGGATGACGGAAAGCCATTAATTATTGAGACTTCAGGTTAAGTTCGCTCAGCAATGTCCGTAATGGGCCGGCAGCTTTGCCCCGCTGCCAGACAATGAACAAATCCCAGGTGGCACCGGCGTCAGCGATAGGGACCATCGCCACGTTCGGAACTTTCAGGTGAGAAATGAAGACCGGTTGAATCGAAATCGCATCTTCATTCGCTGACAGGGTGAGAGATTCCACAAGACTCGTTGCTCCGCCAATGGTGACGAGGCGGGGACGGAAACCGCCATACTTGCGGCAGAACTGAACGATCCTCTGGGTGTATCCCGGCACCGCATCGTCCGATCCTCGAACGAACGTTTCGTCCTTTAATTGTGAAAGAGACACCTGTTTTTCGGTCGCGAGCCGGTGACTGGCGGGAAGCGCCACCAGGCTCCGAACAGTCGCCAATTTGCGGGCATAAAAATCGCGCGAGAGCAGGTCTGCGCCGTGCAACGTCAATGCTAAGTCAATTTCACCCTGCCGCAGCGCGGCAATCATCTCGCCGGGCGTTTGATCGAGCATTTTGATTCTCAGCTTCGGATAAGCGCGCCGCAGCGCGGCCAGAGCAGGCCCAAGATACTCCTGGGCCGCCGACGCGATATAGCCAATACGCAACCGTTCACTTTCTCCGCGAACCAGCCTGCGGACTTCGGCCATCGTGGAATCATAATCCGCCAGAAGCGCTTTTGCCCTTTCGGCAAGGGCATGTCCCCCATTGGTGGGACGCACTCCGGCAGAGGTTCGTTCCAAAACGCGCCCGCCGAGATCGAGTTCGAGCGATTGCAACTGTCGGGTGATGGCGGACTGGGAAATGTGCAGACGCTCCGCCGCACGACGGAGGCTGCCTTCCTCAAGGACGACCAGGAACAAGCGAAGCTTTTCCAGCATGATTGAAATAGTGATGCAAAATTCGCATCACCGCAATCACCAACCGGCATTAGCGCAAACATTTGGAAGGCGTAGGTTTCTGGTATGAATGATAAAAATACGATGAGTTGCGAAACTGGAAAATTATGAAAACTCAGCATTTCTTTATCGATCTGACTCAACGGCCGCCCCGAAGCTTTCGCGTTCGTTTGGGCAACTACGTGATTTTGGCCCGCATGCTCGACAAGGGCCGGGCGACCCTCGCCAGGAAAAACGGCGAGTACAAGTACAATTCGCCCACCGATCAGCGACTGGTGCAATTTCTTGATTTTGATCCGGATGCCCTGCTCAAGGAATTGGCGGCCGGCAAAGGCGATGGGGAAATACTTGAATGGGTCCAGGCTCATTCCAAAACGCCGCGCTCGCCGTGGGAAATCGAAGCCTGGTCTGCTTTCATGGAAAAACGCGGACCCGACAGCGACGCCGAAACACTTGCGTTCTTTGCCGAAATCCTGGGCAAGCTTTCGAAAACCCGCGAAGACGTCAAAACCTGGTTTGAAGCCGGTGAACTCGATGACTATGTCAGCTTTGGCGGCAAAGCGTAAATCTCACAAAAACAAGGAGAACAAAAACAAAGGACAAAACATATGAGTAATAACCCTGTCCAGACTGTGAAGGACTTTTTTGCAGCAATCGGCCGCGGCGATTTACAACGTCTGCTGGCGTTGTGTGCCGAAGATATCGAGTGGATCATTCCGGGCGAGGGCTGGCCGCTGGCCGGCACGTACCGCGGGCACGCGGGATTGGCGGATTTGCTTCAGAAGGCTTCCGAAACGATGGAAACTTTCACGGAGCCCCGCGAATTCGTAGCGCAGGGAGACCGGGTTCTGGTCGTCGGCTTCGCCAGGGGGAGAATTTTAGCCACTAATAGGACGTTCGTGGACGATTGGGTCTTCGCCATTACCGTTCGAAATGGCCAACTGACGAACATCCGGGAGTATATTGACACGCAAGCACTGGCGCGGGCCTCCGAGATGGCCCGCTAAGTGGACTCCATCTGGATATGATCAAGCGAATTGAATTTTGAATTCATTTTAACAATTACAACCATAAAAGCAGAAAACATATGAGTAACAACCGTGGACAAAAATTGGCGGGAAAAATTGCGGTAATCACAGGCGGAAGCAGCGGGATTGGCTTGGCCACAGCCAAGCGCTTCGTGGAAGAATGCGCGCACGTCGTGATCACTGGCCGACGAGAGAAAGAGCTGAAAGAGGCGGCAGCCTTGATCGGGAGAAACGTCACGACGGTCGTGGGCGACGTAACGCGCTTGGAGGATTTGGACCGGCTCTATGCCGTCGTGAAAGAGAAACACGGTCACATCGACGTACTCTTCGCAAATGCCGGCTGGGGTGAAGTCGCACCGCTCGTAGCGGCTACCGAAGCTCATTTCGACAAAACCTTCGACTTAAACGCGAAAGGAACATTCTTCACGACGCAGAAGGCCCTTCCTCTCTTCAAAGATGGAGGCTCGATCATCCTGACGTCTTCAGTCGCGAACGTAAGGGGAGATGCAGCCTTTACCGCCTACGCCGCTGCGAAGGCAGCGGTGCGTTGCTTCGCTCGCGGCTGGACGGTGGAGCTAAAGGATCGGAAGATTCGAGTGAATTCGATGAGTCCCGGCCCAATCGAAACTCCGGCTTTGGAAAACGCAGGCCTTACCGCTCAACAGGTGAAACAGGCGGCAGCTCAGTTCGCCTCGGAAGTTCCGCTCGGCCGCAGAGGCAAGCCCGAAGAAGTCGCTGCCGCCGTTGTGTTCCTCGCCTCTGATGAAAGTTCTTTCATTACCGGCGTGGATCTCGCCGTCGATGGGGGCATGGCGCAGGTCTAAATCGAAAAGGCCTTCGTAACCTACTGTGCCACGAAAGCCGCAGTGCGGTCCTTCGTCCGGAGTTCCCCGGCGAAGCGTCAAACAATATTAAGGGCGAGCGTGGCTTTTCATGGACTCACAGGCCGCTTCGCATAATCCGAGGAATGTTTCCTCCGCCAGGTTCAGCCGCTTGCCGCGCGTGTGGAGGATTCCCCAACGGCGCTCGAGTTTGCGCCGGCCCAGCGACAGTGCCACGAGCGAGCCTTCCTCGATTTCTTTTTTCGCTATCCAGGGCGCAAGAATGCTGACACCGAGACCGAGTTTTACCAGCTCCTTGATTGCCTCCATGCTGCCCAGCTCGATGACGGTGTTCAGCACCATTTGCTGGCGGCGGAAGTATTCTTCCACCACGCGAAACGTAAGGCTTTGCTTGTTGTATAAAATGTAATTTTGCCCCGGAATATCCGCTCGCTCGATGCGGCCCGTTTTTACCCACGGATGCAATGCGCTGACGATAAAATGCAATTCATCCGTGAACAGCGGATGAAATTCCAACTGCGGCTCGTTGTCCGGTTCCGGCGAAAGGGCGAGGTCGATTTTGTGCCGGAGCAGGGCGGCCACCAGCTCGGGCGTGTTGCCGGGTTCGATGGTGATTGCGTAATCGGGAAAACTTTCCTTGAACTCCCGCAGGACCGGCGGGATGAGATGCTGGCAGGCGGTGGTGCTTGCGCCTAAACGCAGCCGGCCACGCCCCCATTTTCCCAAATGAGCTATCGATTCGCGCGCGATTTCCATCTCGTTCAAAATTTTCAACGCGTGATGCAGCAGTTGTTCTCCCGCCTGTGTCAGCACAACTTTTTTGCCCAACCTGTCCAAAAGCCTACAGCCAACATCGCGCTCCAGCGCCTTTATTGAGTGGCTGATGCCGGATTGGGTGAGGTGCAACTCACGCGCCGTCTGTGTAAAACTGCCTGTGCGTGCCAGCACGCAAAACGCGCACACCTGCCTGCTATCGAGCGGATTGTTCATGTATGAATACAACTCATGGTTTCAATGGCAATTAAGAGAAGCAATCATCGCGCCACCGCACGCCGATTGGCACGTACGCCGCTAATGAGTGATTGAAAGAATTTTGAAACGTGAATTTTGGCGTGGCATTTATAAATCGAAAAGCGCGGGAAAGGGAATTGCGGCTGGGCTTTGTCCCGCTGGCTGATTGCGCGCCGTTGGTGATGGCGCACGAGCTTGGTCTTTTCCGCAAATACGGTTTGCGCGTTTCGCTCCGCCGTGAACTGGGGTGGGCAACAATCCGCGACAAGGTGATTCACGATGAACTCGACGCCGCCCATGCGCTCGCCGCCATGCCCGTGGCGGCCACGCTCGGGCTGGGTTCGGTTAAATGCGATTGTTTGACCGCGCTCGTTTTGAATTTGCACGGGAACGCCATCACGCTTTCAACCGAACTCTGGCGCGCGGGAGTCCGTGATGGCGCGTCATTGCGCGAGGAAATGGCACGGTTGCGCCACAAAAAGATGCTCACCTTCGGCGTTGTTTCCCAATTTTCCTCGCACCATTTTCTGCTGCGCCAATGGCTGATGGCCGCGGGAATTTATCCCGACCGCGACGTGCGGATTGTCGTGGTGCCGCCGCCGCAAATGGTGGCGAATTTGAAAGCCGGGCATCTGGATGGTTTTTGCGTGGGAGAGCCGTGGAATTCCGCCGCCGTGCAATCGCGCATTGGCTGGTGCGCGACGACCAGCGCGGAGCTGGCGCCCGGTCATCCGGAAAAAGTTTTGATGGTGCGCCGCGATTTTGCGGAAAAAAACAGCGATCAGCACATTGCGCTGGCCACCGCGCTGTTGGAAGCGTGTGAGTTCTGCGACCAGCGGGAAAATTACGAGCGACTGGTGACGACGCTGGCCCGCCCGGAATACGTGAATGCCACGCCGGAAGCCTTGCGCCGGGGATTCAGCGGCGAATTCGATTTCGGCCAAAACCGAGTGCGCGTCGTGCGCGATTTCAACGTCTTTCACCGCGACCATGCCAACGAGCCTTCCGGCGAAAAAGCCGCCTGGGTGCTGCAACTCATTCGCGCCGGCGGCCAATGCCCGGAACCCGCGGCGCTCAATTTCGCTCTCGGACGCAAAATATTCCGCGCGGATATTTTTGAAAAGGCCTCGCGCCTGCGCAATTCGTCCCGCGGCAAACAATCCGAACATGACAACAAAATTGAAAATGAACCTGCTCCCGCGTAATTCCATCCGCCGCGGTATCCTTCGAATTGCAACCGCCGGCCTGCTCGCCGCGGCAGCATTCATTATACTTCGGCCGACCACGGCTGGCGCTGTCGACAAGTTGGAAAAGACTGACCTGAAATTTGGTTTCATCAAACTCACTGATTGCGCGCCGCTCGTCATCGCCAAGGAGCTCAATTATTTTGAGGATGAGGGGCTTTACGTCACGCTGGAGGCGCAGTCGAACTGGAAAATTCTGCTCGACCGCGTCATCAGCGGGGAATTGGACGGCGCGCATATGCTGGCGGGCCAGCCCATCGCCGCGACGATTGGTTACGGCACGAAGGCGCACGTCATCACGGCTTTCAGCATGGACCTCAATGGCAATGGCATCACGCTCGCGAATTCGGTTTGGGACCAGATGAAGGAGATGAATCCGTCGCTGCGAAAGGAGCCGATCGAACGTCCGGTCAAGGCCGATTTACTCAAGCCAGTCGTTGATAAGATGAAGGCCGATGGCGCGCCGATGAAAATGGGAATGGTTTTTCCCGTTTCCACACACAATTATTATCTGCGTTATTGGCTCGCCGCCGGCGGAATTGCGCCCGGCTACTACACGACGACCGACACCACCGGCACAAAGGACGCGGATGTGCTGATTTCGGTGACGCCTCCGCCGCAAATGCCGGCGACGCTGGCGCAAGGGACGATCCAGGGATATTGCGTGGGCGAACCCTGGAACCAGCAGGCGGTCACCAAGGGCATTGGCGTCGCGGCCATCACGGATTACGAAATCTGGAAAAATAATCCGGAAAAAGTTTTTGGAGTGACGGCCGATTGGGCGGGGAAGAACCCGAATACGTTCATCGCCGTAACCAAGGCCTTGATCCGCGCGGCAAAATGGCTGGACGCTTCGCCGGAAAATCGAGTCAAAGCCTGTGAGATTCTTTCCCGGCCGGAGTACGTGGGCGCGGACCAGCAGGTCATCGCCAACAGCATGACCGGCACCTGGGAATATTACAAAGGCGACAAACGGTCGCTGCCGGATTTCAACGTTTTCTTCCGTTATTACGCGACCTATCCCTATTACAGCGACGCGATCTGGTTTCTGACGCAAATGCGGCGCTGGGGGCAAATCCCGGTGGCGAAGCCGGATGAATGGTATGCGCAAACGGCGAAGGAGGTTTACAAACCCGAAATTTATTTGAAGGCCGCGAAGGCGCTCATTGCCGAAGGGAAACTCACCGAAGGCGAAATTCCGAAGACGGACGGCTACAAGCCTGCCACCGCGGATTTCATCGACCACATTGAATACGACGCGCGCACGCCAAACACGTATCTGAAGAAATTTGCAATCGGCCTGAAGGATTAACTCATGGGCGCTCTCATCAAAACCTGCGAAAATGTCGGCTTGAACTGGGCCGTTCCGTTCCTGCGCCTCGCGCGGCGAGAAAATCCGAACGAACAAATCCGGCAAATTCTGTTGAACATCGGCGTTCCCATCCTGGCCATCCTGATCTTCCTGGGTGGGTGGTCGTGGGTGGCGGCGAACGTCAAAGTGAGTTTCGGCTCGTTGCCGGGTCCGGTCGCGGTTTGGGTGCAGGCAAAGACCCTTTGGGCGGGTCACCTTGCCGAACGGACGAAGGAAGCTGAATTCTACAAGCGCCAGGCCGTTCGGAAAAAAGAATTTCTCGCTCAAAATCCCGACGGCACCTGGGAGGAACGCAAATTCGCCGGTTCACCGACTTACATCGACCAGATTTTCACGAGCCTGAAAACGGTTTTCACAGGTTTCCTCATCGCCGCACTCATTGCGGTGCCGCTGGGGATTCTTTGCGGGCTGAGCAAGGCGTTCAACCTGGCGATGAACCCGTTCATCCAGGTCTTCAAGCCGGTATCGCCCCTCGCGTGGTTGCCCATCGTGATGATCATGGTCACTGCGCTGTACAAACCCAAAGAGCCGATGTTCGAGAAATCTTTCATTACTTCCGCCTTCACGGTGGCGCTTTGTTCGCTTTGGCCTGCGCTCATCAATACCTCGCTCGGCGTCGCCTCCATTGACAACGACTACCTGAACATCGCGCGGGTGCTGAAGCTCGGCTGGTGGAAAAAAGTGCGCAAAATTGTTATCCCCTCCGCGTTGCCGCTGATTTTCACCGGCTTGCGGCTTTCGCTGGGTGTCGGCTGGATGGTGCTCATCGCCGCCGAAATGCTCGCCCAGAATCCCGGCCTGGGAAAATTCGTCTGGGACATGTTCCAAAACGGCAGCAGCGAGACGCTGGCGCAAATCATGGTCGCCGTGTTTACCATCGGTTTCATCGGGTTCGCGCTCGATCGTTTGATGATGGTTCTGCAACGCGCCGTCAGTTTTGATGGAGCCACCGTTCGCTGAATCATGGCCTTCCTAAAATTAACCAATGTTTCCAAGGGTTATGGCCTCGGCGCGAGGCGCGCGAGCGTGTTGCGCGGGATCAATCTCAGCATCGTCGAAGGTGAATTTGTTGCCATTGTCGGCTACTCCGGCGCGGGCAAAACGACTTTGATGTCGCTCATCGCCGGCTTGCAAAGGCCCGACGAGGGCAGGATCACCTTGCGCGGCGATGAAGTGAAGGAGCCTTCGCCGGAACGCGCCATTGTATTTCAAAACTATTCGCTCCTGCCGTGGCTGAGCGTTTACGAGAACATCGCGCTGGCGGTGGATGAAGTGTTTGCCGATTGGCCGGCATCGAAGCGCCGTGAGCATGCCGAAAAATATATCGCCATGGTGAATCTCACGCCGGCGCGCGATAAAAAGCCGCGTGAACTCTCCGGCGGAATGAGGCAACGCGTCAGTGTGGCCCGCGCGCTCGCGATGGATCCAAAAATTCTGCTGCTCGACGAACCCTTGAGCGCTCTCGACGCCATCACCCGCGCGTCACTTCAGGATGAGATTGGCCGGATATGGTCGGAAGCGCGCAAAACCGTGGTGCTGATCACGAATGATGTGGATGAAGGGATTTTGCTCGCCGACCGAATCATCCCCTTGAGCGCGGGCCCGGGGGCGACGCTCGGGCCGGAAGTCAGAGTGGAAATTGAACGCCCGCGCGATCGCACAGCGCTCAATCATGATCCGCGTTTCAAAAAAATCCGCAGTGAAATTATTGGGTATCTGCTCGGCCCGGGAGGAAAACCGAAAGTTTCCTCAACGCGACACCTTGTATTGCCGGACATCGAGCCGGAACACCTGAATCGGCCGCCGTCGTTGTTCGCCGGCCATCGTCCAAGGCGCAAGGGCGAAGAACGGCACGAAACGGTGGAATTACCATGAGCGATTACGTGGAGCTTTCCAGTTTGACGAAGACCTTTCCAACGGCCAAAGGCCCGGTGGTCATCGTGAAAGATTTCAATCTGCGAATCAAAAAGGGTGAATTCGTGACGCTCATCGGCCACTCGGGTTGTGGCAAGAGCACCGTTCTCGCCATGCTGGCGGGGTTGAGCGACAGCGATGGCGGTGGAATTATTCTCGCCGGCAAGGAACTTTCCGGTCCCGGACCGGATCGCGGAATCGTTTTTCAATCTCCGTGCCTGCTGCCGTGGCTGACCGCATTTGAGAATGTGATGCTCGGGGTGGACCAGGTTTTTTACACCGCCAACAAAACCGAGCGGCGCGAAATCGCGGAGTATTACCTCACGATCGTGGGGTTGGGCGAAGCGATGCACAAACGTTCGGGCGAACTCAGCCAGGGAATGAAACAGCGCGTCGGCATCGCCCGCGCATTTGCGTTGCGTCCCAAAATGCTTCTGCTCGACGAGCCATTCGGCATGTTGGACGCGCTGACGCGCCTTGAGTTGCAGCAGGTGCTGCTCGATGTCTGGGGCCGCAATCAACTCACCGCGCTAATGGTGACGCACGATGTGGACGAAGCGCTTTTTCTTTCCGATCGCGTGGTCATGATGACCAACGGCCCCGCCGCCGGGGTGGGGGATATCCTGGACGTGCGGTTTCCCCGGCCGCGCAATCGCGCCGCATTGTTGGAGGATGCGGAATATTACCGTTGCCGCGAATATCTCATCACTTTCCTCGAGGAACGCGCGCACCGAAAGCGGAGCCTGGCGGAGGCAGTCCCGGCTTGAACCGATTTGAGCGCATTTGAATTTCAGAAAATGACCCACAACAAAATGAAAAAAAATCAGAACCAGAAAAATAAAATCCTGACCGGCGGCGCGATGGTTTTCGCCATTACGGCGTCGGTCTTCGCCCAGGAAAAACCCTTCACCCAGGCGGGCACGGCCCAGCCGCCTCCGCCTCCGGCTCCGGCGCAGGCAGCGGCGCCCGCCGCCGCGCCCACTGCCCAGCCCGCGCCCGAGCCGAATGCCGTGCAGAAATTTTTCAACGGCCAACTGCCGGATGCCATCGCGAAAGGCAAATTCAACCTCAACGCGCGCCTGCGTTACGAATTTGCGGACGAGGATCGCGTTCCGGCGATTACCTCCGATTCGCATGCCCTCACGTTGCGCACGCGGTTTGGTTATACTTCCGCGCCGCTCTACGGATTCCAGGGAATGCTGGAAGGTGAAGACATCCGGGTCATTGGGCCGGAAGGCAACTACAACGCCGCGGGTTCAAATAAGCGCAGTTACAAACCGGTGATCGCCGATCCGCCGACGACGGAATTGAATCAAGGCTGGTTGAGCTATTCGTACACGAACATGTTCACGATTAAAGGCGGCCGCGAGCGCGTCGTCCTCGACAATCAGCGGTTCGTCGGCGATGTCGGCTGGCGTCAAAACATGCAGACGTTTGACGCGGCCACGACGGATTTCAAGCCGATCGAAAACCTGGATCTTTTCTACGGTTATATTTGGGATGTGCACCGGCCTTTCGGCGATGTCTCAGGATTGCCGGTCACCAGCCCCAACCACGATTTTCAATCGCGCTCGCACTTGATCAACATTTCCTACGCGCCGTGCCAATATGTGCGGGTGGTCGGCTACACGTATTTGCTGGACCTGGATTTGAACAACCAAACCGCGTCGCGCTACAACAATTCCTGCGCGACCTACGGCGGGTATCTCGCGGGCAGCGCGCCGGTGACGGATAAGATATCGCTCGCTTATCGCGGCGAATTCGCGTGGCAAACGGATTACGCGGACAGCACGCTTAAATATGACGCGAAGTATTACAACCTGGAACTATCGGGAACCATGAAACCAATCTCCCTGGGCGCTGGTTATGAAGTGTTGGGCAGCGGCGCGAATTCCGGCGCGGGCGGAGGGCGCGCGAGTTTCCGCACGCCATTGGCGACGCTGCATTCATTCAACGGCTGGGCCGATGTGTTTTTGACCACGCCGAGCGACGGCCTCGATGACATCTACGCTTTTGCGCAGGTTACCTTGCCCGAGCAAATCCCGCTGCGTTTTGTCTATCACAAATTCGACGCGGACCACGGCGGCGTGGACTTCGGCCAGGAATTCGACGCCGTCGCCTCAAAAAAATTCGGCAAGTATTGGACCGCGCTGGTGAAATATGCCTACTACGACGGCAAGGCGGCTCCGGCGGCGTTCAGCCTCGAGAGGTTTTGGGCGCAGGTTGAATTCAATTTTTAGCGCGCGGAGAAATAACTGAATGGACACGGTCGTCAAAACGATTTGCCCTTATTGCGGCGTGGGTTGTGGCTTGAGCGTCACGACCCGCGCCGGCAAAATCACGGCTGTGCGCGGAGACAAGACGCATCCGTCATCGCTCGGCGGCATCTGCCCCAAGGGCGCGCAAATCGGCGAGATCATAAACACCCCGACGCGTTTGGCGAATGCGCAAATCCGCAGCGACCGCTCGGCCGCATTTCAGCCGGTGAGTTTGGACGGCGCGTTGACGCACGTGGCGAAGGAATTCCGCGACATTATTCGCAACCACGGACGCGACGCGGTGGCATTTTACATTTCCGGCCAACTGACCACCGAGGCGCAGTATGTGTTTAACAAACTCGCCAAGGGCGCCATCGGGACGAACAACATTGATGCGAATTCGCGCTTGTGCATGGCCAGTGCGGCCAGCGCTTACAAGCTGGCTTTTGGCAGTGACGGCCCGCCGACCTGCTATGAGGACATCGAGCACGCCGA
>DASXHY010000513.1:0-5826 GCA_036488095.1 Verrucomicrobiia bacterium
CACTCCTTATACAAATCCAGAATCGCTGGATCATCATCCAGAATTAAAATTTTGTGGGGCGCGTCCATAGAGTCAGCAAGGCCTAACTCCGCAGGGCGCCGGATACAAATTCGACAAAGTCATGGCAGGGATATAGCAGGCTGTATTCCCGCCAGCGGGTATGGGCGCGACTTTCTTTACATTTCGTGTGAGAGAAGCGCGCGAAAGGAAACTGCCGTGCTAATGCGCTGCTTTTTTGGTTTCGAACGGGGCAAAAAACAGGCGGCGCCGGGACAGGAAAGTCCACGGATGGGACAAAGGGCAGGGGGAAATAGACCAAGAATTTCGGGTTAGGCCAAGTTTGCGCTTCGGGATTTTACGCTCGCCTTCATCCCGGCCTCTCCTCCGGGGAGAGGGGGAAGCTTTGGTTCCCTGTGGGAAAATTGCGAATCGATGGCTTAATTCAGCGGGGAATAATCTAACGTTTTCACTCTAAAAGCCGGGGAAATCAGCGACGTTAAGAACGGAAAGGCACGGATTTAGCGGTGGTGCCGATAAGGATTGGGCGGTTATTTGGGGGACGGATGGAAAGTCCTGGGAAAGATAGGATTGATGGCACAAATCCTGCGCCCATTGGGTTCAGTTACGTCGTCTCGAAAGGGACCCGGCGAGTCAACGAGACATTAAAGTTAAGATGTTAAACTTTTTCAAAAACCTGTTTGGAACCGGCGCAACGGAGACGCACTCCAACGGGAATGGTTACGCGGCGGCAGCGCCGGTAGCGCCCGTTCAGACGCCCACCCGCCCGGCCGTCACCAATCAAGTCAGCCAGCCGCCCCTCGCGAGACCGGCAGCGCCGCACGCGCCGCGCCCAGTCGCTGACGGCAACGTGGTTCAAATTCCCCTTTATACTGTCATTGCGGTGCTGCCCATGGAATTGAAGACGCGGGTCCGGGAAAACATGGTGGCTGATATTTATGTGACCCTGCCGTTGGACCGGGTGCTGACGCAGCTTGGAACCGGTGCGGTGAAAATGTCTTTCGGCGAACTGCGTGCGCTGGCTCCGGCTGCGTTTACCTCGCAGACGAACCTCGACCAGGTGGAGATTCAGCTTCCGCTCAATGAGATTTTGCCGCAGATCAATCCGGCGCTGATCGCGCGCCGCCAAAGCCAGCGGCATCTCGAAGTTCCGGATGAAGTGAAGGGACCCTTCGGGAATGACTGTGCGGGAGTTAAATTTGGCGACACGCGAACGGCCACTACCGCCGGCGCTCCGGCGAGCACGCCTGGCACATCGCACACTTCCAGGGAAGCGAAATTGCAGCCGCAGCCTCCCATTGCGCCGCAGACGCCCATCGCCCCGCAGGCTCCGCTTAAAATGCCGGCGGCGCCAATGGCCCAACCGATCAAGCCGGTTCAACCGGCACAGTCCGCTCCAGCATTTCAGCAGTTTCAATCGACGAAACCGACTCAACCGGTGCAGCCGGTACAGTCGATGAAACCCGCGATGCCGATTCCGCCGGTAAGGCCTTTACACATGCCGCCCGCCGCGCCAACTCCGCCCGCGGCTCCGGCTCCGGCACTCGAGAGCACTCCGTCAATTCCATTCCGTAGTTCAATTGCCTCCACGCCCACGCCTCGTCCGCCGACGGCGACTCCGCCTGCCTCTCCTCCAGTCAGGCCGGCGTTTCCGGCGGCCCGGGGCGCGGGCGCTACTCCTGTCCCGGCATCGGTCCCGCGTCTGCCCTCGGCTGCACCCGTTGGAAACGGCAACGGCAACGGGCGGCCCTCGGTTCCTCACGCTCCCCAGGCGGCGCCGCCCACGCCCGAAGTTTTCCTGAACGCGCCGCTGGCGACGTTAAGCGAGAGCTGGCCGGAAGTGTTGCGCAGCGAAATCGAGCAGTTGAATTTGTCGGCCGCGCACCTGGCGCTTCCGGTGAGAGTTGTTGAACCGGCGTTGAAGCAGGGTAAAGTGGCCTTTCCGTGGAAGGTGCTGCGTTCGTGGGTACGTCCGGCAACATTGCCGACGGTTTCGGCGCATGATGGCATGATGCTGGAGTTGCCGCTACAGGTGATTGCGCCGCTATTTATCGCGCGCCAAAAGCAGGGGAACCAGGCCCAGCAAAAGCTCCAGATCAATGAGAGCATTCCCAATTTATTTTTCGGTTTCCCGCAGGGCGACTCCGAAGCGCCGGAAGTGGAACCGCCCGTCGCCAGCGCGCCTCCGCTGGCTGCCGCACTGGCCGCGACGGAAGACTCCGACGCGATTTTTTCTCCCGCTCCGAAGCACAACGGGGTGCAGGACACGAACTTTTACGTTTGGGGTGAAACGGGTGAAGCGCCGCAGGTGGATGAAACGGAATTCAAACGCAAACCGTCCGTCGGGCCGGGCACGGATTTCCTTTCGCGCTATGCGACGCCGAACGATGTTGTTTCGCAGGCGGCGGCGCTCCCGGGAGTGATAGGCGCGCTGGTGGCATTGCCTGACGGCCTGATGGTCGCGAGCAAATTATCGTCGGACCTGAATGGCGACACGCTGGCGGCATTCCTGCCGCAGATTTTCGGAAAAGTGAGCCAGTGCACGAAGGAATTGCGCATGGGCGAACTCAACAATCTCCACTTCACCGTGGGAAACGTGCCGTGGAAAATATTTCGTGTGAACGCGATTTTCTTCGCTGCATTCGGAAACGCCGGCCAGCCACTGCCGACCGCCCAATTGGCGGCACTGGCGGCGCAACTCGATCGGAAAAAATAGTGAGGCAATTATGGCAATCATCAACCAAGCCACCAAAGAATTACAGGTAAAGATCGTCTACTACGGGCCGGCCATGGGCGGCAAGACGACCAATCTCGTGCAAGTCCACGATCACGTGCAGACGGCTGCCGGCAACAAGGGCAAGCTTGTTTCGCTGGCGACCAGCTCCGACCGCACGTTGTTCTTCGACTTTCTCCCGATCGAAGCAATGTCGATCAAGGGGTTCAAAACGAAGTTTCAATTGTACACCGTGCCTGGCCAGGTGATTTACAACACCACGCGGCAGCTCGTGCTGCGCGGCGTGGACGGCATCGTGTTCGTCGCGGATTCGCAATACGAAAAGATGTCGGAGAACGTGGAGAGCTTCCAGAACCTGGAGGACAATTTGCGTTCGCTGAAAATGAACCTGGCGGACATTCCCTACGTGCTGCAATACAACAAGCGCGATTTGCCGAATGTGGCGCCGGTCGAATACATGGAATTTTTGTTGAACAATCGCGACCTCCAGGTCCCGTCCTTTATGTCCGTCGCGCACAAATGCGAAGGCGTGTTCGAATCGTTGAACATGATTACGCGCCTGTTGCTCAACAAGTTCATCAGTCAGAACACGCCGCAGTACGCATGACATGGCTACTTTGCCCCAACTCATCGAGGAAGATATCCAGCGATTCAGTGGCATTCTACAGGAATTACTGAAGCACGCCGAAGCGACCACGGCGCTGGTTATCGACAAGGGTGGCTTCCTGATCACGCATCAGGGAAACGCCGAGGAATTCGACCTGACGACCATCGCGGCGCTGGCCTCCGGCTCCTATCTGGCGAACCAGACGATTGCGAACCTGGTGCACGAAACCAATTTCAACAGCGTCTATCAACAAGGTGAGAAATACAGCATCTACGCAACAGGCGTGGGTGATGAATGCCTGTTGGTGGTTATTTTTGAAGCTGAACAAGGTGTGGGTGTGGTGAAATATTTTGCCGAACCGACAGCCGTGAGGCTTGCGGAGCAGCTCAAAATCGCGCATGAACGCGAGCCGGGCGAGGGCCTGGATCTTTCCATTCTGAACGTTGCCGATACGAGCGGCGTGTTTAAGAAGAAGCGGCAGAAGCGGAATGCTTAGGCCATTTTAGTTAATTTGCCGCCGGCGACTGAACGTCGCCGGCATTTTTTTTGGCCTTGGTTTGCGGATCGATTTGAGGCGTGGAAAACTATCTCTTTAATGCCTGGGCGATTTCCTTGTCCAGGTCGTCGCCGGGATTTAATTGCCCGATGATTTTTCCGTCGCGATCGATCAGGAAAATGGTGGGAGTGACTGCAATGCCGTATTTTACCGCGAGTTTATTTTCCCACACTTTGCCGTCAAAGTATTGAGGCCAGGGCATTTTCCTTTGCTGAACGAATTCCTTGAGTCGATCCTTATCGTCGTCAAGGCTGACGCCCACGACTTGAAAGCCCTGATCGTGGAATTTGTCGTAGGCTTTTTGGATATCCGGCAACTCGATGACGCAGGGCATGCACCACGTGGCCCAGAAATCGATGAGGACCACTTTGCCTTTGTATTGGGAAATGGAAAGCGGACGGCCGTCGAGGTCGGTTTCCTTGAAATCGGGGAATTGCGTGCCGGGCGCGAGGGCGTCGCGGACTTTCTTCTTTTCGACTGATTCCTGGAGATTGCTGATTACCTCATCAATATTCCCGTTGATCTGAACTGTAGGAAAATTGGTCTTGATTTGCTTGAAAACGGCGAGGGCTTTTTCCGAGTCATCCAGCACTTGTATGTATAACTGTGCCTTCGCCGCGACGATTTGGGCGCGCGCGTCCGGGCTGGCGTCCTTATGCTTGGCGACCAGGACGTCGAATTCCTTGATATTGTCGGCGAGGTCGGATTCTTTATTTTTATCGTGCGTGAGCTTTTCGTTGATGCGCCCGATTAGCGCGTTCAAGTCGGCCATCGCGGAATCGTTCGCCGCGTTGGTGGTGGCCGGGATGGTATTTGTGGCGATGACATTCGTTTCGGCGGAAAACAAATTTCCGCCGGCGAACAGCGGCATCAAAACGGCGAGCAACGTGAGAAGGCGTTTAGTCATGGTTCGAGGTGACGCAATCTACACGAGCCGCCGGGGGACGCAAATGGAAGTTGGCGGCGGAAAACTCTCTTGCCACGAGCGTCTGCAATCTTCAAATTAAGAACTGTCTGGCAGCCTGCCGTTTAGAGAATATTAAGGCTTTTCCTGCCTTTTTTTGAATTTTCGGCGGGTTTTTGCGTCCAACGAAAAATATGAAGTGCTTTGCTTTTGGTTTGTGCGCGTTAGGCGCGGCGGTGGTGTTGACCGGGTGCGAAACGCCCTATGGAACTCCCGACCGGACGGGGACGGGCGCGCTCGCGGGCGGGGCGATTGGCGCCGTATCCGGCGCGATCATCGGTGGACGCCATGCGGGTGAGGGCGCATTGATTGGCGGAGCCATCGGCGCCATCACGGGCGGGTTGATTGGCCATTCGATGGACCAGGAGGAGCAGGAACGATTGCGGGCGGAAGCGCCTGCGACTTACACCCGGGTGGAACAAGGCCAGCCGTTGGCGGTGGCGGACGTGAAGGCGATGTCCTCGGCCAAAGTCGGCGACGATGTCATCATCAGCCAAATTCAAAGCACGCATAGCGTTTATAATTTGAGCGCGGCGGACATCATCGATCTTCACAACGCGAACGTCAGTGAGAAGGTGATTAATTACATGATTAATACATCCAACACGGCCAGTGCGTCGCCGCCGCCGGAGGCCGCACCGCAAGCGCCGCCTCCGCCGCAGTCGGAACCGGTCGTGGTCGCGCCGGCGCCGGGGTATGCCTGGGTGCCGGGCGCGTGGGAATGGCGCGGGGGTGGCTGGGTTTGGGTGGGAGGATATTGGGCGCTGCCACCGTCTCCGGGCGCGGTCTGGGTGCAGGGATATTGGACGCACGGCCCTTACGGGTGGCATCGGGTGCCGGGACACTGGCGGTGAACCCGGTCAGAAGGGTTGAACGCAAAGTTTTGAATAATTTTGCGGGCATCGCGCAAACCGAAATTCCTACCACGGGAAAGTGATTCCGGCAAT
>DASXHY010000195.1:0-8169 GCA_036488095.1 Verrucomicrobiia bacterium
GACCCTCGACCCTTGGCCCTTTCCTACGCCGAATGGCCGAAGTTCGACCCAACATTGCTCATCGAAGACACGCTGGAAATTCCCGTGCAGGTCAACGGTAAATTGCGCGACGTCATCAAGGCGCTGGCAAACGCCGACAACGCCACGCTCGAAGCCGCGGCGCTGGCGTCTGAGAAAGTGAAGCCTTTCATCGACGGCAAGACGATCAAGAAAATCATCATCGTGCCGAAAAAGCTAATCAATATCGTGGTTGCGTAAACGGGCGCGTCTGTTTCCAGCGGAAGGCGAGTGTCGGTAAAATTTTGTGAAGTGCGTGTTCGCCGCAAAAGTCTGCAAGGACGACAGATAGTAGCCCACCGATTTATCGGTGGGTGCGCGTGGAATCAGACCTTCAAGCCCCGTGAGGGGCGGCAGAAACTTGGAAGCGGTTCTCTCGTCCCTGACGGGACTTACGGGTAATTTCGGAATAAAACCCAGCGATAAATCGCTGGGCTATTTTCATTCTGTCCCTGACGGGACGGAAGGCGGCGCGCAGGGAGTGACGGCCCTACCGGCTTATAGATTATGCAACTCTCCCGAAAACCCCTGTTGCCGCAACGCCTCAAACAGCACCAGCGCCACGCAGTTGGAGAGATTCAACGAACGCGCGTTCGGGTTGAACATGGGAATCCGCAGCCAATGCTCTCGATTTTCTTCCAACAATTTTTTCGGCAATCCGGCCGTCTCACGGCCAAAAACCAGGTAATCGTCCGCCCCAAATTTCGCGTCGGAATAAAGTTTGGGCCCGTTGGATTCCACAAACCAAAGCCGCGCGGTCGCAGGCACGCTTTGCGCGAACGCGTTCCAATTCTGCCAACGATGCCATTCGACGTGCTGCCAATAATCCATCCCGGCGCGTTTGAGTTGCGCATCATCGAGTTTAAAACCAAACGGCTCGATCAGGTGCAGCACCGTCCGCGTCGCCGCGCACAACCGGGCCACGTTGCCCGTGTTCGGCGGGATTTCAGGTTCAACCAGGACGATGTTCATGCCGGATTTTAACGCAAAGGCGCAAAGATGCAGAGACGCAAAGGAGTCGGGAAATTTGAAAGATCATTCCTGACTGTCTTTTGTTTTTTGCGCCTTTGCATCTTTGCGCCTTTGCGTTGAATAAAAAACTTTCCACAAAACCAACCCCCGCGCCGGCGCGGTCATGCCGGCCACGCGGCGGTCTTTTTGCGCGAGCATTGGTTTGATTTCACTGGCCGGAAATTTTCCCAGGCCGGCCTGCACAATCGTGCCCACGATTCCCCGGCACATTTTGTAGAGAAATCCGTCGCCCTCGATGATGAACGTCAGCAGTTGCCCATTCTTTTTGAAATCACAACGCATCAGCGTGCGTACCGTGGATTCCATTTCGTAATTTCGATTGGCCGCGAACGATTTGAAATCGTGCTTGCCGACAAATAACGCCGCGGCCGTGCGCATCGCCTTCAAATCCAGCGCGCGTGGGACGTGCCACGCCGTGCCCCGGATTAAAGGGTTCATCGCCGTATGGTTCCAGACGAAGTAGCGATATTGTTTGCCCTTGGCATCGAAGCGGGCATGAAATTTTTCCGGCGCACGCGCGGCGGAAAGCACGCGGATATCCTCGGGCAACCAGTGATTGAGGGCCAGCGCCAGCTTGTGGGTGGTCATTTTGCACTCATCGATGGGCGCTTCAAAGTGCGCCACCATCCCGAGCGCGTGAACGCCGGTATCCGTGCGACTGGAGCCATGCAACCGCGGGTTGCCTGGAAACAATTTCGCCAGCGCCGTCTCGACCTTTTCCTGCACGCCCGTGCCAATTTTTTGCACCTGCCACCCTTGGTAGGCAGCGCCATCGTAGGCGATCGTGAGTTTGAATTTCACTCGGCTGAGTTAAATAAGTTAAATGGGTTAAATTGTTAAATAAGGGTCGCCGCCATAACTCATTTAACGAGTTATTTATTTAACAAGTTACTCGTTTTGTTATTGCGCCAAACTATCCAGATAACTCTGCAACAAAATCGCCGCCGCCGTTTTATCCACCTTCTCCTTCCGTTCCGCGCGACGGACACCGCCCTGGATCAGGAAGCGTTGCGCCTGCGCTGAAGTCAGCCGCTCGTCCCAGGTTTGAATCGGTATCGCCACCTTTTCCTTGAGCACGGCAATAAATTCCTGCACTTTCAGCGCCGCCGGACCGTAGCTGCCGTCCATGTTTCGCGGCATGCCAATGAGAATCAATTCCACTTCCTTCTCGCGAATGATTTCCTTCAAGCGCGCGAGAAAATCCAAAAACGGGTCGGCCAGGACAAATTCAAGCGGTTGCGCGATCATTTTTAATTCATCGCTCAACGCGATGCCGATGCGTTTGGTGCCGTGATCGAGAGCGAGGATGCGCATGTTCGTTAAATCAGTAATTGGTTAAATAGTTAAATAGGTAAGAATGCATAGAATGTGATAGGCGCAATTGACAGTTCATTTAACGTGTCACTTGTTTAACTCATTCGACTTATTTAACTCATTTAACAAATCCTCGGGCACTCGCTTCGGTTTCTCATTCAATCCCGTGCAGACATGAAACGTCTCGCCTTCGAGAATCAAAGTCTCTCCCTTTACAATCCGGAAACCGAAATTGAGCCGCGCGCCCTGAACCAACATCGGCCAAAGTTCGATCGTCAAAACGTCATCATAGCGAGCCGGAAATTTGTAGCGCAAATGACATTCCACCACTGGAAAAAGTATTTCCTGCGCTTGTAATTCCAACAGCGGCTGGCCGAGATTCCGAAAAAACTCGCCCCGCGCCGCCTCAAGAATATCGAGATATCGCGAATAATAGATATGGTTGCCGAGGGTGCAATCAGCATAAACGACGCGGTAATGATAACGAAAACACGGTGCGGACACGGGGATCACTGTAGCGGCCGCCGGCGACCGCCGCCATTGCAAAAAACCGCATTTCCTCGGGGATTTGCGCGAATTGCCAGGCCTGCGGCAAGTTGTATTTAACACCAATACAAAACATTAGTTGCGCATGGGGCGTTTCAGATTATGTTGCCAGCATGGATTGGCAGCAGTTGGTGTCTTTAGTGATTGTCGTAGCCGCGGCGGCCTTGTTATTCAGGGCTCGTTTTCGCCCTCGAAAATTCAGTTTTCAGCGAGATACACACTGCGGCTGCTCCACTTCCGGGAGCGCAGCGCCCCAGCACTCCATCGTTTTTCGCGCCCGTAAAGGCGAGCGTCCGCAAGTTTTCATTAAACCCAAATGAGCGTGCTTGCTTATCCAAATCGTCTAAGATAATTTTCCGCTGGAATGGCCATGTGCAAAGTCAGTTCGACCGTGCATTTCGTGACCCGCTCCGCTGGTGGCCGTGAAGGTTCAGCGCGAGCGCACTGGGTCCCAAACACGGACGTTTATGCCACCGACAATGGTTTGGTCATCAAAGTCGAGCTGGCCGGTATGCGCAGTGACAACCTCGAGATTACCATCGAGGGCAATCGCCTGCGCATTAGTGGGAACCGGCCGGACGGCTGCCGCGCGCCAAAGTGCAGTTTTCTCGTGATGGAAATTAATTACGGCCCGTTTGAAAGCATGTTGGAGTTGCCCGCCGGTTACGATTTAGGTCAGGCCAAAGCGGCTTACTTAAACGGGTTTTTGCGTATTGATGTTCCCGTGGCGCAGGCGCAACTTAAGAGCACCAAGGTGCCAATCGCCGAAGGGAATTAATATTCTTCCGAACTTTTAGCGGGCGGCGGCATCTAACCTTGTAGAAGTACGCGATGACGTCGCCAGATACCGAATTTATCAGCATCCTGGGCGCCGCCGGAAACCCTGAGGCTCCGGCGCGCGTATCCGCGCATTCATTACCTCAATCTCTCCCCATCCTCGGCCTCTCGGACATCGTGATTTTTCCCGGCATGGTCGCTCCCCTGCTCGTGGAAACACCGCAAAGCATCAAGCTCATCGATGACGTCGTGGCCGGCGATCGCCTCCTCGGCGTCGCCTTGCAGCGCAAGCCCGAAGCGGAAAATCCCACGCCGGAAGAAATGCACGACGTCGGTTGCGCCGCGCGCCTTCTGAAAATGTTGAAGTTCCCGGACAACACCGTTCGCGTGCTGGTCGAGGGTCTCTGGCGCATCCGCATCAAGAATTACATCAGCCACGATCCTTATCTGAACGCCAAATTCGAGCTGATGAAGGATGTGACCGAGGACACGGTTGAATTGACCGCCATGATGCGCAACGCGCAGGGCCAGTTCCAGGAAATCATCAAACTCTCGCCCGCGTTGTCCGAGCAGGTCAAAATTGCCGCGCTCAACACCGAAGACCCAGGCCATTTCACCGATCTGGTCGCGGTCAATTTGAACTTGAACCTCGAAGAACGCCAAAAGCTCCTCGAGACCACCTCGGTCAAGGAGCGTTTGACGTTCCTCCTGCCGATGCTCAATCGCGAGCACGAAGTCCTGACGCTCAGCTCGAAGATCCAAACCGAAGTCGCCACCTCGATTTCCAAAACTCAGCGCGATTTTTTCCTGCGCGAACAAATGCGCGCCATCCAGCGCGAACTCGGCGAGACCGAATCCAACGCCGGCGAAATCAAGGCCATTCGCGATAAAATCGACGCCACGCCGATGCCAGCCGAGGCCAAGAAAGTCGCCACTCAGGAATTGGAGCGTCTCCAACAGATGCCGCCCGCCGCCGCTGAGTACGGCGTCACCCGGCATTATCTCGATTGGCTCGTGGCGATGCCGTGGGAAAAGGAAACTGAGGACAAGATCGACCTGAAAGAGGCCGAGAAAATTCTGAACGAGCAGCATTTCGGGCTGGATAAAGTCAAAGATCGATTGATTGAATTTCTTGCGGTCATCAAACGCCGCAAACAGATCAAAGGCCCCATCCTTTGCCTCGTCGGTCCGCCCGGCGTTGGTAAAACCTCCCTCGGCAAAAGCGTGGCGGACGCGTTGGGCCGCAAGTTTGCCCGCATCGCGCTCGGCGGCATGAGAGACGAAGCGGAAATTCGCGGCCATCGCCGCACGTACGTCGGGGCGCTGCCCGGGCGAATCATCCAAACTTTGAAACGTGTCGAAAGCCGCAACCCCGTCATCCTGCTGGACGAACTGGACAAAGTCGGCGCGGATTTTCGCGGCGACCCCGCGGCGGCGCTGCTCGAAGTTCTCGACCCCGCGCAAAATAACACGTTCACGGATTACTATTTGGATTTGCCGTTCGATTTATCGCGCGTGCTGTTCATCACCACCGCCAATTGGCTGGAGCCGATTCATCCCGCATTGCGCGACCGGTTGGAAGTGATCGAACTGCCGAGTTACACCGAGTCCGAGAAGCTTCAAATTGCCAAACGCTATCTCGTCCCGCGTCAATTGCAGGAGCACGGCCTCAATAAAGATGAGGTGAAAATTCCGGACACGACCATCCGGCAGGTGATTCATGATTACACGCGTGAAGCCGGCGTGCGGCAGTTGGAACGCGAAATCGCGGCTCTCACCCGCAAGGCCACGCGAAAAATTGTCAGCAGCAACGGACACGCCGGCAAACCACTGGTGCTGAAACCGGACGCGCTGAAGGATTATCTCGGGAACGCGCGGTTCCTGTCGGAAACGGCCGAGAACATCAAGGAAATCGGCATCGCCACCGGGATGGCCTGGACGCCGGTCGGCGGCGAAGTGATGTTCATCGAAGCCACGCGCATGCCGGGCAAAGGTGGCTTGCTCCTGACCGGTTCGCTGGGCGATGTGATGAAGGAAAGCGCCCAGACCGCGCTCAGTTATTTGCGCAGCCAATCGAAGTCGCTCGGCATCGACATGACCGATTACAACAAATTTGATATCCACATCCACGTTCCCGCCGGCGCGACGCCCAAGGACGGCCCGAGTGCGGGCGTGACCTTGCTGGTGGCGCTGGCTTCCCTGCTGACCAAACGCCGCGTGCGCTCGGAATTTTCCATGACCGGCGAAATCAGCCTGCGCGGGCGCGTGATGCGTGTGGGCGGCATCAAGGAAAAGGTGCTCGCCGCCGCGCGTTTCGGCATCAAGCATATCATTCTGCCGGACCAGAATAAAACCGATTGGCAGGAAGTGCCCGAGGAAGTTCGCAAAAAGCTGGACGTGCATTTTGTCCGCCACATCTCGGAATTGCTGCCGCTCGCGTTGCGTCCAAAATAAAAAATAGTGGCACGGGCGTCTCGCCCGTGCGTTTCCATGGAAATTGCCCCAATCAGAAACAGAATCGCACGGGCGAGACGCCCGTGCCACTATCCGTTCATTTTTGCACTGTCATTCTGCCTGTTTGCTTCAACCCTCTTCGCGCAAAAGCAGAATGAAATATCGCAACCAACGGTTTTACCCCCGGAACGAGCCGCAAAGGAAGGCAAAGCGCTCGTTGATGAAATTCTGGCGCAAAAGCCGGCGCAGAATACCACCAACACCGGCGTCCTGACGATCCGCACGAAAATCGCGCGCACGCAAATTCCAGTCAGGTTCGAGGTATTCGCCACGGAAACGAATTGGTGCAGCCGCTACGACGCCAACAATACGGATGTGGTGGTCATCCATGATGGCGCCGATGCCAACGAGTACCGCCTGAAAACGTCTGACGGCAAAGTGACGGCTTTGTCAGGAAATCAGGCCGCGGCGACCCCCTTTGTTGGTTCGGATTTTTCCATCGCCGACCTCGGCCTCGAATTTTTCCACTGGCCCGAACAGCATTTGATAAAAAAGGAGATGAAGCGCAGCCGCTCCTGTCGCGTTTTGGAAAGCATCAACCCGCATCCCCTCCCGGGCGGTTATTCGCGGGTCAAATCCTGGATTGACGCCGAAAGCGACGGCATTGTCTACGCCGAGGCTTACGATGCCGGCGGAAAACTATTAAAAGAGTTTATTCCGAAACATTTCGAAAAGGTAAACGGCCAATGGCAGCTCAGGGAAATGGAAATCGATAACGACCAGACCGATTCCAGCACCCGCGTGGATTTCGATTTGAGCCATTGATCCGCTGAGGAAAAGCGCCAGAGGGCTGGCGCAGTCCAGGACGCTGACGCGAGTGAAAGAGCGTCACACATTCCGCCAGGTTTTGGAGTGCGGCGGCCCTCCGCCGCTTTTCAGGCGCAGAAAAACCTCACTGAATCCGATATTTTAAGTGCGTTACACAGCGCCATTTGCCAGCGTGACATTCCCGGCCGACTGTTGTCTAATCCCCTGTGAAACCGCTCATGAACGAGCCGCTGGCAGATCGGGAATGTCCGGACCCACCGCAAGCTGCGGAGTGTCCACAGCCACCGCAAATCGATTGGCACCCGTCGGAGTTTGCCGACCTTTATGCCGAGCACAGTCGCGCGATTTTTTACCTCGCCCTGCGCTTTCTCAGCGACCCGCAAAAAGCCGAGGACGCCACCCACGATGTCTTTCTCAAGGCCTTCCGCAAGATGGACCAGTTCCGCGGCGAAGCCTCCTGGCGCACCTGGCTTTATCGCATTGCCATCAACCATTGCCGCAACCTCCAGCAATCCTGGAACGAGCGGCACATGTTTTCCAACGCCGACGAAGCAGTCTGGGAAAATGCGGTTGCGCAAAGCGATTCGCCCTTTCGCCTCCTTGAAACCAAGGAACTGGGCGAACGCATCCAGAAAGCGCTCGATGCGTTGCCAGACGAATACCGCCTCCTCCTCCTGCTGATTGCCGACGAACAATTGAGCTACGAAGAAGTGGGCACGCTGACCGAGCAATCCGCCGACGCCGTCCGCGGGAAGTTGCATCGCGCACGCAAAGCTTTTGCCATCCTTTTTAAAAAAACCGAGTAAGGTGAACTATGAAGCAGCAGAAAAAGTTTAATTCGGAGCAGCAACAAGAACACGTTTCCGAACAGCAATTGACGCACAACACCGCGCGCGATTTTGCCAGCGTGGAGGAATTACTCCGTTACGACGCCTCCCAAACCCAAACGCCGGCTGCAATCGCCCAACGCTTGCAAAAATCCAGCGCTGATTTGCCGAGACCAGCCCGCTCCTGGTGGCAAAGACTGTTTCAGCGATAAGACGAAGTCATGCGCACCTCAATCAACCTCGTAGCAGCCGACGTAAGGAGGCTCTGATATGAATTTTCAATCCGAACTCGAGACCCTGATTCGCGCGCGCTATCCGATTCTTTATATCGTCT
>DASXHY010000115.1:0-4746 GCA_036488095.1 Verrucomicrobiia bacterium
CGGTATCTCACGCTGAAAAATGTGAACCCGCCCCCAAAAAGTTTTGCTAACGGTCATCAGGGAAAATTCTCGACGCCAGGACAACGCGGCCACCCACGATTGGTAGGGCCGCGCTGCGGCGCGGCCCCATATTCCGTCCCGCGCGTTCAGCGCGGGACGGAAAAATTTTCCAACCGCGTCAAAACATCCAACTCAAAACATCCAACTCACGCTCACTTTGTAAAGCACCGACGCCGCAACCTGGTTGCCCGTGAAATGTTGAAAAACAGGAAACTCGGCGTCTGCATAGATTTTCACCGGATGCACATGGAATTCAACTCCCGGAGAAAGCATCAAACGCTGGTAGCCGGAGGCCACCGGGCTGGCCGACGCCGCCCCGCTGTCGCTCGTTCGTTCCGAGAAAATGATCTGTGCCACTGGCGAAATCCCGACCTTTCCCAGCGACCACCGCTCGTAATCAACTCCCGCCGCCGTGTCGAGTTCGACACCGGGCCGATATTGGTTCTGGGTCAGCACCGGTAGGTCCAGTTCAAACTGCGCAAACCCGTCCCACCATTGATTTTGGTCGAGATTGTGCCGAAAAAAACCGCCCAGCAAAATGTCGGTGCTGCCGGTTCCAATCTGCGTATCCCGATCCACAACAGCGGGGTCGAATTTATAATCGCCGGTCGGCAGTTTCAGGCCAAACGTCAGGCCCGCCGACAAATCAGGCAGGAAACCCGTATAAATTCCGCGAATGCGAATATCGCCGAGTTGACTCCAGTTTCGCGACACCACATTGCCCGCGTCAGTCTGCGTCTTGAAGTGGCGGAAATCGTAAGGCACCTCGATTTGTGCGCCCCAACTGCGATTGAACATGTATTGAGCGCCGAGCGTTGCGAAGTGCGTCTCAATTTCCTTGTCATTATTATTTGCGCGGGGCGCCGGCGAGCTGCCGTTCCAATTGCGGTTCTGGTCTTGATAATCGTAATCCAAAAAAACCATTCCGCCTTTATCCGTCGGGAACATCTGGCTCGTCCCCACATCGAAAACACCACAACCGCACGCGCACGCCCAGGCGCTGCCCGGCGCAAGCACCACCGCCAGCAATCCACCGCCAATCTTTGCTAACCGCGAACTAAATCTATCTTTTTTCATACTCAAAATTCAAATTGCGAGAACGCGCAAGGGCGCTCTCAGGTATAAATCGGTCGATACAAATGAACGAAGGGCGCAGTGGATGCGCTTGCAAACGGAAGATTTAACCGAGGATTGTCTTGGGAGGAGGAACAGCCGGCGCGTGCGTCAGCAAAAGGGCCATTTCATTTCTGGCGCGAACTTCGTAGAAATTGGACGGCGGGCAAAAAACGAATTCATTATTCGAGTAGGAAAACTCCAGTTGCTTCAACTCCGCCTGCAGATCGGATTTCTTTTCCGATTGCTTGCCCTTCGCGATTTCTTTGCACAGGCAGCACGGGTGTTTGCCATCGAAGGTGCGATGCACCGAAGCGCCGAACGAATCATTTTGCAAATTCTTCGCCAGCATTGTCGTCCAGGCGATGGACTGCAGGACCATCCAATGAGTGTCCGTTGCCGCGAGCACGGCAAAAATCATCAGCACATAGCCAAGTTTTCGGAACACGATTGAACACTCGATAATTGTTCGCGATTTGTCAAGAAATCCACAACCGGAGAGAAGCTCCAAGCAACAACATCCAAGCTCCAGAGAAATCCCAAATTCCAAGCTCCAACAGCGGATTGGAGCTTGGTCCCTGGAGCTTCTCTGGTGCTTGGTTCTTGGACGCTTGGAGCTTTAGTTTGGAGCTTTAAGAGAGCGCCACTTCCCAACCCTTGCGATAGGTGCGACGCAACAGCCGATCCGCTTCCGCGGAGTTTGTAATCCTCGCTCGCGCGGCATCCCATTCCAATACCGTTCCGGGAACGCGGATGGCAACCGTCCCCAAAATGATCGCTTCGGACATCGGGCCCGTTTTCTCGAACGGCGAATTGGTCGCATCGCCGCCAAGGCACGCGTTCACAAAGCGATGATAATGCGACGGCCCTTTCAGTTGCGGGCGAACCACCGACTTGAATTTTTCCTTTGGATAAAGCTGCGGCGCGGACTGGTGCGGCAGCAGCAGCGCCCCTTCCGTGCCGATGACCAGCGAGGCTTCCGCCGGATACTCATCAAATCCCAACGCCTTCGCGATGGCTTGCGCGTCGGCGGGCGGAAATTTTTCGCCATCGAACCATTCCACCGTTAGATCCTTGCCCCCGGAACTTTCGTTGCCGGGAAAAATCCACGTGATGTGGTCGGTCTGCGGCCAGGTATCGCCGCGGCGCGCCGGGGAATTGCGCCACGAATCCTGAACCTCAGCGACCACGGATTTTGGCGCGGTCAACCCGAGCCCTTTCCACGGCGCATCAAAAATATGGCAGCCAATATCGCCCGACCAGCCAGTGCCGAAATCCTGCCACGAGCGCCACAGCGTCGGATGATAAATCTTCGGCGCGAACGGCCGCTCCGGCGCGGTGCCGAGCCACAAATCCCACGCCAAACTTTCCGGCGGCGGCTCCCCCTGCGCCGGACGCGGACCGACGAGGCGATATTGTTCCGCGCCGGGCCGGTTCGAGCAGAGCACCACGCGCTGGGCTTTTCCTATCACCCCATCGCGCAGAAATTGAACCGCCATCAGGTCACCCACGCCCGAGGCGAACTGCGTCCCGAGCTGCGTCACCACTCCAGCCTTCTTCGCCGCCCGCGCCATAGCGCGGCACTCGGCCACATCATGTGCCAGCGGTTTCTGGCAATAGACATGTTTGCCGGCACGGAACGCCGCCAGCGTGATGATCGCGTGCATGTGATCGGGCACCGTCACGTTGACTGAATCAATCCGCTCGCCTTCCTTCGCCAGCAGTTCGCGCCAGTCCACATATTGCCGCGCGCCCGGAACTTTTTTCGCGCCCTCCGCCAAATGGTTTTTATCCACGTCGCAGATCGCGACGATTTCCAATTGCGGATGCGACTTGAAATTGTCCAGGTCCCCGGCGCCCATGCCGGTCACGCCGATGCAGGCATGGCGCAGTTTCCCGCCCGGCGGAATCTGCCGGACCGCAGCGCTCGCGTAACCGGTCATCAATGCCGTGCCGCCGATGGCGGACAGCTCCAGGAATTTTCTTCGGTTGATGTTATTTTTCATAGTTCAAGTAAGGTTGCGGCGGTCTCTGTTAATCCCGGGATGATTCAATTCAACCGCAGATGAACGCCGATAAACGCAGATGGGATTTGAAAAAAACTGAGCCCGCAGATTTAAAAACAACACGCCAGGTGGTTTGGTACTTCTACCCGGCAAACCTACTTGATGAGCCTGTTTATCTGCGTTCATCTGCGGTTTCAACGGCATGCTCGGCTAATCTTTCCGGGCAATCAAAGCTGCCTGATCTTAAGATTGCGAAAATGACACGGAATCCCGCCGTGCGCGCCTTGCAATCCGATGCGCCCTTTCGTGGCCATCTCCGCGAGCGGACGCGGCATCCAGTTGGGAATATCGCTGCCATCGGGATTTTTCGTGCCGGACTTCCAGTCCCTCATATTGACATCGGTAACCAGCTTGCCGTTCAGCAAAACCGAAATCATCGGTCCGTGGCAACTGATGGTCATGCGATTCCATTCCCCGGTCTTTTTCAGCGCCGATTTTTGCGGCGCCGAATGGCCGAAAATACCGCCGCACTTCCAATTGGGCGGCGCGTTGGTCCATTCCGGCGCCGGATCGTCCAGAACCTGAATCTCCACCGTGTTGGGAATCCAATTTTTAGTATCCGTGCTATAGACCAACACCCCGCTATTGGCGCCCGGCTCAAGCTTGAACTCGAGATCGAGAATGAAATTTTCGTAATCGTTCTTCGCCCAAATGGCCTCGTCTTTATCCTTAGGCGAAAGTTCGCCGTCTTTCCACGACCAGACCCCGGCGGGAAATACCGCGTCCGACAAATCCGCCGCAAAAAGATTTTTCCACGCCGCCGAATCCGGATGCGCCTTCAACGCATCCCCGGCCTGCATGGCGAGAAGCCCAGCCCAAAGCACGATGAAGCCCGCGATAATGATTTTTTTCATAATGGTTTTCGTAACGGCGCTTTTTCTGTGTCTTTGGGGGTCTGATTTTCGAATGCGGCAAAAATCTTTTTTTTACCCTGCAAATTGCGGCAATTTTCAGCAATTATCAGCAAAATCAAAGACTTACACAAGCGGGGCTCTGGGCCTGTGATTTTTTTTATCGTTTTAACCCGGATTTAGCCCGATTTAGCCGAATTTAGTCGGTACTGTCCGTTTGCGGGAGTGAAATCTGTGGGAACGGTTCTGTTGGCCAGCCGAACTTCGCCGCGAACCTCAAATTGCTTCGCTGTTCTCATTTTTCCTTTCTCTCTCCTTCGCTGATTGCTTTATAGCACGGCTGTCAAATGCGAAAGCGAAGGTTGCGGAGCGACGGGATCGAAAACCGTTAAAACGGTTGAAGGCGCGTTCGGTCGATCCTGCCACCGGGCTGAAGCCACGGTGTTAATGACAGGAGATGCGTCAGACGGATCAAAAATGAAGAATGATATTCAACACGAGAAATACTACGTTACCAGGAACCCGTTTGATGAAATCGAGTCACAAACTTTCCGATACTGACTGGAGAACCCTTGAATATCGCGGCATGTGTGGCACGGTTTTTTGAGCACTCGAATTGCTCGCTGTATGCCCGAACCTGAAGAAAAAAATCCGGC
>DASXHY010000660.1:0-2940 GCA_036488095.1 Verrucomicrobiia bacterium
CCCTCCCCGCATTCCAACCCATTCCACCCCTTGCGGGGATGTTCAGCGTTCAGCGTTCGACGTTCGATGTTCCCCGGGCGTCTCCGCCTCGAATTCAATTTGCCCTCGAACCAATTCCGAATACCTTTGACGACTCAATAACTGAATGAGCAACCCAAACTCCAACGGCGATCTCTCCTCGATTCCACCCGGCGTCACCGTCACCACCCTCGACAACGGCCTGACCATCATCGTGCGCGAAGACCACAGCGCGCCCGTCGTGTCCGCGCAGTCGTGGGCGATGGCTGGCAGCATTCACGAGGGCAAATGGCTCGGGGCTGGGCTTTCGCACGTCCTCGAACACATGCTGTTCAAGGGCACCACCACCCGCCCCGGCAGTCGCATCGACCAGGAAGTGCAGGAAGCCGGCGGTTACATGAACGCCTACACCAGCTTCGACCGCACCGTTTATCACATTGACGTCCCGAACACCGGCGCGCGCGCCGCGATCGATATTTTGTGCGACATCATGCAACACGCCACCTTGCCGCCGGATGAATTGGCCAAGGAAATGGACGTCATCCGTCGCGAGATGGACATGAACGTCGACGACCCGAACCGCCGCGCCAGCCGTCGCCTCTTTGAAACTGCTTACACGCGCAGCCCCTACCGGCTCACCGTCATCGGTTATCCCGACATTTTCAACGAGTTGAAGCCGGAAGACATTCATGGTTATTACCGCGAGAAATATTCGCCGAATAACGTATTTTTCGTCGTCGCCGGAGATGTAAAAACCGGCGAGGTCATCGCGCAAATCCGCGAGTCCTACAAAAATTCAAAAGCCAAGGCGCTGCCGCCAATCGTGCTGCCCGAAGAGCCCAAGCAAACCGCTCCCCGCGAAATCGTGGAGGAGGCGCCGATCGAGATGGGTCACGCGCATTTTGCGTGGCACATCCCGGAGCTGCGCCATCCCGACGTGCCGGCGTTGGACGTGCTCGCGGTGCTGCTCGGCCACGGGCGCAGCTCGCGTTTGTATCAGGAAGTGCGCGAAAAACAGGGCGTGGCGCATCACGTGGACGCATGGACCTACAGCCCCGGCAACACTGGTTTGTTGGGCGTCAGCGCCATAATGGACGCGGACGAATTTTCCGCCACCCGCAACGCCGTGTTGGACGAAGTGGAAAAGGTAAAAGCCGCTCCGGTTTCGTCCGATGAACTCGGCAAAGCCATGAAACAATTCGTTTCCGCCACACTTTCCAGTCGCAAAACGATGGATGGCCAGGCGGGCGATCTCGGCTCAAGCTGGCTGGCCGCGAGCGATCTCGCTTTTTCCGAACGTTACCTCGCCGCCGTGAAACGCGTCACACCCGCGGACGTGCAACGTGTCGCGCGCGAATATCTCACGCCGGAAAACCGCACGCTCTACGCGCTCTTGCCGGAAGGCGCCGCGCCCAAAACATCGCACACGACCGAATCCAACAGCGATGAACCGATCCGTAAATTTGAACTGCCGAATGGATTGCGCCTGCTTGTGAAAGAGAATCACCGGCTGCCGTTCGTCGAATTTCGCGCGACGTTTCAGGGCGGGGTGCTGGTGGAGAACGTCAAAAATAACGGCGTCACCCAACTCATGGCCAAAACCCTCATCAAAGGTACGACTCGCCGCAGCGCGGAAGACATCGCGCGTGAAATCGAGTCCGTAGGCGGCAGCCTGGATACTTATGGCGGCAACCAAAGTTTCGGCGCGAACGCCGAGGTGTTGAGTACCGATTTCGCCGCCGGGCTGAATTTACTCGCGGACGTAATACTAAACCCAACGTTCCCGAAAGAAGTTTTCGAGCGCGAGCGTGAAGTGCAACTCGCCAACATCCAGGCGCGCAAGGATGATTTGCTCAAGAGCGCCAGCGTCGCCATGCGGCGCACTTTGTTTGGCGACATCGGTTTTGGATTGGACCCATTGGGAACCGAGGAAAGCGTCAGCGCGATGACGGTTGCCGACCTGAAAGCGCATCATCAAAAATTCGCCGTCCCGAATAATTGCGTTCTAGCCATCTACGGCGACGTAAAAGCAACCGAAGTGAAAGCCGCCGTGGAAAAAGCATTCGCGGGATGGAAGAAGGGCGGGAGCGCCGGCGTCCCGCCGGCCAGTTCCTCCGCATCCCCCAGCCGACGAGACGCCGGCGCTCCCAGCTACGTCACCGAGCATCGCGACAAAAAACAAGCCGTCATGGTCGTCGGTTTCCCGGGCACCACGCTGCACAGCGCGGATCGTTACGCCCTGGAACTAATTCAGGAAGCATGCAGCGATTTGGGCTCGCGCTTGTTTATGCGCGTGCGCGAGCAAATGGGCTTGGCTTATTACGTCGGCGCGCAGCATTTCCCCGGAGTCGCACCCGGCTATTTCGCATTCTATGTCGGTACCATGCCGGAAAAGGTCAACCTCGTTGAAAAAGAACTGTTGCGTGAAGCCGAATTGTTGCGCGCGGAAGGCCTAACTGAAGCCGAGTTGAAACGCGCCAAGGCAAAAATCATCGGCCAGAAAAAAATCGCCCGACAGGACTTCGGCCATCTCGCCTCCGCGACCGCCTTGGACGAGCTTTATGGCTTGGGTTACCAACATATCGACGCCGAAGACGCGCTTTACGAAGCCGTGACGCTTGAACAGGTCAAGTCAGCCGCTATCAAGTATTTAAAGCCGGAAACAGCAGTAATCGCCATAGTTAAGCCATGAAAAATGAACTGTAACGTTACAGTGCGGCGGGAAGTTGCATTTCGGGTGATTTTTCGTGACAAGAAGAAACGATGTGGGGTAAAAAATGATGCAATCAGTCAGAAGTAACTAAAGGAAAAATGCCGCGACTCATCATCAACCCTGGGACGCCGCAGGCTTGGGAAATCCACCTCAAGCCCGGGCTCAACTTTCTTGGCCGCGGCATCAGCAACGACTTCAAACTCGAAGAC
>DASXHY010000661.1:0-11456 GCA_036488095.1 Verrucomicrobiia bacterium
AAAAAGGCGCTCACACCATCTTTACCCCGGTAACGGCGGCCACTCTGGCGGCTCCGCCAATTTCTTCGTTCGATCAATTCCAAAAAAATCTGCTGCGTAATTATTCGATTTATCAGCAAATGTTCGCTTCGCCGGAATCTGCGCACTAGAAACTATGCAATTGAACAACCGCAGATAAACGCAGATGAACGCAGATGGGAACCAGGAAAAATGCATTCGCCTCGTTGGCCATCCAAATCACTTTTAGTGGGCATATCTCTGCAAGAAAAAGGGGTTTCACCCCTTTCAAAATCTGCGTTCATCGGCGTCCATCTGCGGTTTACACTGTATCGTTCCGGCCCTAAAGGCGACGCGTTTACCTCGTTTCCGATGTTCAAATTCCAATCATTTTCCGACCCCGACCGGGCGCTGCCATCCCAAAACGAGACACAGTGTCCAGTATTGTCGGGGAGTGTCCTATAAAACACGAATTTTTTACGAATTCATCGCAACTTCTCTTGAAGGGAGGTGTTAAAACGTTATAATGAACGGCTGGCATTCCGATTGCTTAATGCCATGCGCGCGGTTGGTGACAGGCAATATTGTGAACGAACATGCAGTTATTAATAAAACCCGCTTGTCACCGTGTTCACGCCGCCGAAACGAAAGGTAAGAACAGTTAGTATGAAAATCCAGACCTCACGCAAAGCGGGCTTCACGCTCGTCGAAATCATGATCGTGGTGGCAATCATCGGTCTTTTGGCCGCGATTGCGATCCCGAACTTCATCAAGGCTCGTGAAACCGCTCGCAAAAACACCTGCATCAACAACCTGCGCCTGATTGACGGCGCCCAGCAGCAATGGGCGTTGGAAACCGGCGCGGTGAGCACGGCTACGCCGCAGCTCTCCTCGTTGAAGGTGTATCTCGGCCGCGGCGGTAACGGATCGATCAACGGCACCGGCCAAGGCGCGGTTAAATGCCCCTCTGGCGGCACCTATACCCCCTCGCCTGTGAGCTCGGCACCGAGCTGCTCGTTGTCCGCTCAAGGTCACATTCTGCCGTAATCGACGGCAACTTCAAAAACCCGAAGCCGAAAGGCTTCGGGTTTTTTGTTGAACTCGCCGGTTCGCAGCCTGGCAAATGCGCGGGGCCGGCCTAAAGAAATTCATAATTTTTTGGTACAAATTCAGTTTAGATGACTCTAACAAATGCATCAGAGCGCCGGCCTCTCGTCGGCAAGGTTGTGGACCTTGCGCCGCTCGCGGGCACGATTGACACCCACAATCCAGTTGCGTAATGATTTCGCCACCTAATGAACCACGTTGTCAGGACTGAAAATCTGCGGGTCGAATACCGGTCCCGGGAATTGAAGCAGCAAACGAAAGTCGCCTTGAAGGGCCTGACTCTCAGCGTCCAGACCGGCGAGGTTTTCGGTTTTCTCGGACCGAATGGCGCGGGGAAAACCACCACCATGAACGTGCTGCTCGGTTACGTGAATGCCACCAGCGGCGCGGCCTACCTGTTCGACGTCAATGTCCGCGAGCCGATCGCCCGCCAGCGCATTGGCTATCTCCCGGAGCTGACCTATTACTATAAATTTTTGACCGTCGAGGAATTGTTGCGATTTTACGCGCGAATTTTTGAAATTCCGAAATCGGAAACCGAAGCGCGCATTGACCGGCTCCTGAAATTGGTGGAATTGGAACACGCCCGCAAACGGCCCATCCGCACTTTTTCCAAAGGCATGCAGCAGCGCGCCGGCATCGCCCAGGCGCTCATCAATAATCCCGATTTGCTGCTGTTGGACGAGCCGACCAGCGGGCTGGACCCGCTCGGGCGCATGAAGGTTCGCGAAATTATCCAGCGCCTGAAGGATGAGGGCAAAACCGTTTTCTTTTCCTCGCACGAACTGGGCGAAGTGGAAACGATTTGCGATCGCGTGGCGATTCTGCACCAGGGCGAATTGAAGGTGCAAGGCCGCGTGAGTGATCTGGTGAAGGAATATCAGTGCAACCTTGAGCAGGTTTTCCTGAAAGTCGTCGGCTATCAACCGCAGACACAATGAGCGACACGAATTTCACAAATTGGCGCGAATTTTTCAAGACATCGTCGCGCGGCATTGCGTGTGTTGAGCTTTTGAAACGCAGCAGCCTTCCCGTAGGCAGGTGGTCCACGCCGGAGGGAGGTAGGGCGCGTCACTCCGTGCGCGCCGTTGGACTGCGAAACCGCCACGATGAATTCGTGTTGATTCGTGAAATTCGTGTCTAAATCAGGCTGATATGAATAAAATCTTTGCAGTCGCCGGAGTCGTCATTCGCGAGCTTTACCGCCGGAAGGATTTTTACGTGCTGTTTATCCTGACGGTGCTCATCACCGGCTTGATGTGGCTGATGAATTTCTTCCATGACGACCGCATTGTCCGTTTCATCAAGGAAATTTGCCTGATGCTGATTTGGATTTTCTCGCTGGTCATTGCCGTGACCACCGCGGCGCGGCAAATTCCGTCCGAGCGGGAAAGCCGCACTATTTTTCCGCTTCTGGCGAAGCCTATCACGCGCTGGCAGGTGATGCTCGGGAAGTTTATCGGATGCTGGCTGGCTTGCGGCGTGGCGCTGCTCATATTTTATATCTTCTTCGGGTTGGTCAGCGCTTCGCGGGAACACACGCTGCCGGTCGGCGCCTATTTCCAGGCCTTCTGGCTGCACTGGCAGATGCTCGGAATCGTCGTGGCCATGACATTGCTCGGTTCGGTGGCATTGACCCCGGCAGCCAATGTGACCGTCATTTTTGTCATCAGCATCGGGATTCTTTCGATGGGCGGATTTTTGCACAAGTTGGCCGAACACATGACCGAGCCGTCCGCTTCCATTGTCACCGCGATTTATTTCATCATTCCTCACCTGGAATTATTCAACATGAGGGAATTGATCATTCATGACTGGCCGCTCGTTCCCTGGCTGGATGCCTTTGCCGCGACCGGCTATGGCCTGGCTTATATGTGTTTTTTCCTCCTGGCCGCGTGTTTGGTTTTTCGCCGTAAGGCATTAAATTAAGCTATGCGCAAAGCGCTATTGAGCATGGTTTTATTGCTGGTGATTTGTTTCAGCATCGAGGCATGGTTGCAACCGCGTTACGAGACGCGGTCCAGCCGCGAAGAAACGCCAGGAAACCCGCTGGCCGGTATGCTGGGGGACGGACGCAAAATGGTGGCGGATTATTTCTACGTGGAAGCGGACGTGTATTTTCACAGCGGCTATTATCCATCAGTTTTCGACCAGGCACGGCAGCAGGAGGAACAGGACAGCGACGTCTCCCACCCGTCGGAAGGCAGCGGAGAGGAGGAAACCGGCTTTATGGGCAAGCCCTTGGACTGGATTGACGCCTTTGGCCGTCATTTCATTCCCTCCCGCCATACACACCTTCAGGGGGAAACCGTCCGCGAAATGCTGCCTTGGATGGAACTTTCGGCTGAACTGGATCCCCAGCGGGTTCAAACTTACGTGGTGACGGCGTACTGGCTGCGCCGACGCCTGGGAAAATCAGCCGAGGCGGAGGATTTTCTCCGGGAAGGATTGAGATCAACCCCGCACTCGCCGGATTTGTTGTACGCCTTGGGCCAAATTTACCTGGAAGACCGCAAGGATTATCCTCATGCGAAAAATCTTTTCCTCGCAGCGCTGCGCTGCTGGCATGAGGTCGAAGAACCGAAACCGCTAAAGACCGAGACGGGCGAGGGTGTGCGCAACACCCTCTTGCTGGAACAAATCCTGGGCGGGTTGGCCGAGGATGAGGAGGCCGCCGGAAATCTCAACCAGTCCCTTCAATACCTGGAACAATTGAAAACCAATGCTTCTGATCCCGCTGGAGTTCAGCAGCAGATTGATGAATTACAGGCGAAGATAAAAGCGGGTGCGGGGAAGACCAACCGCTGACTTGAACAGCGATGGGATTGAGTCCTCGACATCATCTCTTCGCCCCGCCAGTCACTTATCTCCTGCTCCCCGGGGTGGAACGATGCAATTGGACAACCGCAGAAGAACACAGATAAACGCAGATTATGAAGCGGGCGGAGGCTGGTTTCCTTGCAGAGATGCGCCCACCGGAACAGTGATGCGGAATGCTTTTCCGATTTCTCATCTGCGTTTATCTGCGTTCATCTGCGGTTTGAATCGAATCGTTACGGCGGGCAAGAATACCGGGGCGATGGCTCCGTTCCATTTCCGCTTTGTTTTGCCGTTGGCTTCTGGTTAATTCACTTCATGAAACCACGGCAGGCCGCTATCAAGCGCGTCACCAAAGAAACCCGCATCAGCCTCAAGCTGAATCTCGACGGGCGGGGGAAGTCCTCCATCAAGACCGGCATCCCGTTTTTCGACCACATGCTGACGCTGTTCGCCAAACATGCCGTCATGGATTTAACCCTCCATTGCAAGGGCGATCTTGAGGTAGACGCGCATCACACCGTGGAAGATTGCGGCATCGCGCTCGGTCAGGCTTTTGTGCAGGCGTTGGGCGATAAAAAAGGCATTCGCCGCTATGGAAATGGGTTTCACCCCAAAAATCCCTTCACGGGCCTACGCGGCGCCGGAGAATCCGTGGATGACCAGCAATCAAACGCTACGGCCCCGCAGGCGGGCGAGGCCTACGTTCCGATGGATGAATGCCTGGCGCGATGCGTGGTGGATTTTAGCGGCCGCTCCTACCTGGTTTGGCGCGGATTAAACGATTTTGCCTATCAAAAGCTTGGTCGCGCGGCCAAAACGCAGGATGCCTCCAGCCAATTCCGATTCGGCCTGGCGCGGGAGTTTTTCCAGGGTTTTGCCAATGAAGCCCGCTGCAATCTGCACCTCGAGCTCCTCTACGGCGATGAGCCGCACCACATCGTAGAGGCTCTGTTTAAGGCATTTGCGAAGGCTGTGGATGCCGCCTGTCAGCACGACCCGCGCATTGCGGGCCAATTACCCAGCACCAAGGGAAAATTGTAAGTCCATCGAATAACGCCCGTTAGCTCTTCGTCAAATCAATGGCTGAATTTGCATATTCCTCGGCTGAAGACGCAGCGCTGGTGCGGGCCGCGCAAAAAGGCGATACGGACGCCTTCGAGGAATTGGTCGCGCGGCACCGGGACAAAATCTATGCGCGCGCCTACAGCATGATGCGGAATGAAGATGAAGCCATTGATCTTTCTCAGGAAGCGTGGGTGAAAGGCTGGCAACGGCTGGCGCAATTTCAGGGCGACTCGAGCTTTGCCACTTGGATTACCCGGATCGTGATCAACCTGTGTCTCGATGAATTGCGAAAGCAAAAACGGCGTCGCACCGAGTCCATCGAGGAAATGGACGAAGAATCCGGCGGCGTCGAGCGGCAGATGCCGGTGGTCACGACCAATCCGACCGAGCGATTGGAGCGCGGCGAATTGCGGCAGAGAATCGACCGGGCGCTCGGGCAGTTGTCCCACGAGCATCGGACGGTGCTGGTGCTGCATGAATTTGAAGAAATGGAATATAAAGAAATCGCCAAAGCGATGGAGTGTTCGATTGGAACAGTGATGTCGCGCCTGTTTTACGCGCGACGCAAACTGGCCTCGCTGCTGGCGGATTTGAAGAGTGAACAATGAAACGGTTAAATTAGTTAAATCTGTTAAACGGGTTAAATGAGTTCTTCGGTGATCGCCTCGGCCACTCATTTAACGATTTAACTGATTTAACCTGTTTAACCCTGCGACCATGACTCAAGAGCAACAACTGAAATTGCAGGCCTTCTTTGACAAGGAATTGTCCGAGCAGGATGCGCGCGAAGTCGCCTCGTGGCTGGCGCGCGATGCCGACGCCACCGCGTTGCACGCCGAACTGCGGAACACGCGCCAGGCGCTGAAGGGGTTCGAGCCGGAATTGAAGCTTCCCGAATCGCGCGAGTTCTATTGGTCCAAGATCAAACGCGAAATTGAACGCTCGGCGCCGGCTCCAACGCCGGCGCAATCCGTTTCATTGTTTGGCGCGCTGCGCCGGTTCCTGATCCCATTGGGGGCAGTCGCGGTACTGGCGCTGGCAGGGTTCGTGACCCTGCATCAATTTGGCGGGGGAGCGGTCCATTCGGTGCAAGTCAATGCTATCCTGGCGGATGCGGGCGCTTATACTTATCGCGATGAATCGCAGGGGATGACCGTGGTGTGGCTTTCTTACCCCGCTGAAAAAAAGTTGGCGGATAGCCCGTCGCGCGATACGCTCCCAGCGAAATGAGACCCGGACTGATCTGCGTTTGCCTGATTTTCGTGGCCGCCCTTGTGCTTTCCACCGGTTCGGCGCGTGCCCAGTCCTCGGATAACGCGACCTTCGAGGCGCTGCTGATCTGGGGGACGAATGACGCCAAAACCGACCCCAAACTCAAGCCCGCCGACCCGGCGCTGGTCGAGAAACTCAAGAAATCGCCTTTCAAGTGGGACCATTATTTCGAAATGCATCGCGATATTTTGAAGCTCAAGTTAAATGAAGAACAGACCGTCAAAGTGAGCCGCAATTGCGTCATTTCCGTGACGAACCTCAAGGACGACCAGGTCAAATTTCAATTAACCGGCAAAGGCAAGCTGGCCAACACCGTCACGCAAGCCTTGCCCAAAGGCCAGTTGCTCATCACCGGCGGCGACGCCGAGAATTCGACCGCGTGGTTCGTGGTCTTGCGAAGGGTGGAATAGGTTTTTTGTGTGGCACAGACCCGGCGCTTAGGCCCGGCTGCTACATCCAAACAAAAAAACGCCCCGCACTTTCATGCGGGGCGTCGTGTCTTAAAGCAATCGATCAGCTTCCCACGCTCGCCAGTTCCTCGTTGTTCGCCACGTTCACAATTTTGAACTGCTCGGCGTGCATGCTGGGTTCGCCGCGGAACGAGAGCTTCCCGAAATAGCGTTTTTCCATCTCGATCAAATGCTTCTCGTCTTCCGTGCGCAGCCGTTCGAGCACGGTGGGATTCACCACGATGCGCAGTTGGAAATCCGATTCGTCACGCGAACGTTTCTTCAGGATCTCACTCAGCTTGCGTTGAATTTCCACGCTCATCGTCAGCGCGCTCTTCACTTTGCCGCGGCCTTTGCAATACGGGCAATCGTCGTAGACCGCCGCCCGCACGCTTTCGCTGTGGCGTTGGCGCGTCATTTCCATCAAGCCCAATTGCGAGATGGGCAGGATGTGCGTCTTGGCCTTGTCGCGGCGCAGGCCTTCCTTCATGCGATTGTAAACATTCTGCCGGTCGCGGGGATGTTTCATGTCGATGAAATCGAGCACGATCAATCCGCCCATGTTGCGCAGGCGAAGCTGGCGGCAGATTTCATCCGCGGCCTCGATGTTCACCTTGAGGATGGTCGATTCCTGGTCGCGCCCGCCTTTATGGCGGCCAGTGTTCACGTCGATGGCCACCAGCGCTTCAGTTTCATCGATGACGATGTAACCGCCGCTCTTCAGGTGCACCTGGCGCGAGAACGCATTCTCCAGTTGCTTGCTGATGTTGAATCGGTCGAAGACCGGCTGCGGCTCCAGATAGAGTTTGATCTTGTTGGCCGAGCGTTTCGAGATTTTCGAAATCATGTCCCGCATGCGGTCGTGGGCCCGCTGGTTATCCACCACGATGCGTTCGACATCCTCGGTGAGGAAATCACGCACGGTGCGCTCAATCAAATCCGGCTCCTGAAAAACGCAGCTCGCGGGCGGCTGGCTCTTGATGCGCTGCTGGATCTGCTGCCATTCTTCGAGCAACAGAAACAAATCACGGATGAAGTAGCGCTTTTGCTGGCCTTCGCCCACGGTGCGCATGATGACCCCCATGCCATCCGGGATGGGAAGTTCGCGGAGGATTTTTTTCAAACGCTGGCGTTCCTGCTGGTTCTCGATCTTGCGCGAGATGCCGCTTTGGTCGGAGTTGGGCAAGAGCACGAGATAACGCCCGGGCAACACCAGGTTGGTGGTGACGCGCGGGCCTTTGGTGCCAATGGGTCCCTTGGTGACCTGCACGATGATTTCACTGCCCGGCGGGTAAACGCGCGGGATGTCCTTCTGCGTGATTTTCGGCTTGTCGCGCCGGCGGCCTTCGCGCTCGACGATTTCCACGCCGCTGTCGAAGTTGCTCGGCACGATGTCCCAATAATGCAGGAAGGCATTTTTCTCGAAACCAATGTCCACGAACGCCGCTTTCAGGTCATCCTGAAGATTGCGGACCTTGCCTTTGAAGATGCTGCCGACCAGGCGTTCCTCGGTCGTGCGCTCGATGTTGAATTCCTCGAGCTTGCCGTCTTCCGAAACCGCGACGCGCGTTTCGAGCGTCTCGGCGTTGATGATGACTTCCTTGTGAAGTTTCTTTTCCGGCTTGATGAGCCGTTGAACTTTCTTTACCAGCGTGTTCGCGGCATTGCGGATGGAATCCACCAGGCCTTTGGACTTGTGGGCGAGGGGGACCGGTTCAAACGGTTTTTCCTTCTCGACCGGCATCGGCGTGGGGAGGCCCTGGTCCCGCGACTCCATTTTTTCTTCCATCGCCGCCGGCGGATGTTCGTGCGAAGCGCTTTCGTGGGGAGCGCCTTCGGGCGGGAGGCCGGCGGCGATATTTTCCGCGCGGTCAATTTCCTGCGCGTGACGGCGGTCGTAAACCTTCTCCGGCGTGCCGGTGCCGCCGACAACTTCGGCGCGCGCCTCGGTCGCTTCGCGATCCGGTTTTTGCGAAGTATGTCCCAGTCCGCCGGTCGGCCGGAATCTCATTCCGCCGCGCCGGCGTCTGGAAAAATTTCTTTCGCTCATATTAATAGACCTTTCGATACATATAGACGTTTTGAAGCATGCCCAAGGCGATCAACGAGCCGAGCACCGAAGACCCGCCGTAAGATAACAGCGGCAGTGGTATGCCCGTCACAGGGACGATGCGAATATTCATGCCGATATTGATGAACACGTGGCTGAAGATTAGCGTCACAACGCCCACGGCTATCATCTTGCCCAGGCGGTCGCGCGCCTGGCCGGCGATCCTGATTCCTGTGAACAGGATCACCGCGTACAACGTCAGCACCGCTACGGAGCCGACGAATCCTTTCTCCTCGGCAATGACGGAGAAAATGAAATCATTATGCGCCGCACCCGGCGGCAAAAACTGAAGGGCGGTTTGCTTGCCCTGCCGCCAGCCGCGGCCCCAAAACCCGCCGTCACCCACCGCAATCAACGCCTGGCTCACCTGATAGGACTTTTCCATCCTGGTGAGCCTCGCCTTGGCTTTGTCTTCCGCCGAGGCGTTCGCGTCGGCGAAGCTGGTGCCGAAATAAACCAGCAGCCGTTGCCGCTGGTATTCCTGGATTGGGATGCGGAAATGCGGCGGCGCAAATAAAACATCGCCCAGCAGCAATAAAACGAGCAACCCAACCCCGCCGACGAGGCGAATCAGGTATCGGCGCGGTGTCCCGGCGACAAACATCATGGCCAGGCCGGTCGGAATCAGGACCAGCGCGGAGCCAAGATCGGGCTCTTTCAAAATCAAAACAAACGGCAGCATCATCAACCCGATGGATTTCCAGAAATTGCCGGGCAATTTCAATTCCTCGGGCGGACGGCTCAGGAAATGGGCCTGGGCAAGAATGAACGCGAGTTTGGCAAATTCACTCGGTTGAAGCTGGAAGACGTGCAGGTCAAACCAGCGTCGTGCCCCGAAACGAACCGAGCCGATGCCCGGAATCAACACCGCCAGCAAAAGAAGAATGACGAACCAATAGAAGATGAAAGAGAACCGCGAAAGCGCGCGGTAATCCACGAGGCAAAGCAGCGCCGCGCCGCCGGCGCCGAGAGCGTACCACACAATTTGACGGAACCAAAGCTGGTCGTAAATCGGCAGCGAAACGGCCGTTTCGCCAATCATCGTCGCGCTGTAAACAAACGCCACGCCCACAAACATCAGGCAGGCAAGTGCCGCCAACTGGAGCTTGTCCACTCGCGACTGTTGTGCGCTGTTGATGACGTCAAACATCTAATCGTTAGTGGCACGGGCGTCTCGCCCGTGTGAATCGAAACGCACGGGCGAGACGCCCGTGCCACTAGTTACGTTCGAATTTTTCATTTGAAATTCCCCGCTAAATTTCGCGGAGCCGGGCGGCTTTGCTCGCGCTTTAAAATCGCTTCGTAAACTTCGCGCGCGATGGGCGCGCAAGTGCCGCCGCCGGAACCGCCAGTCGTCATTTCGACCATGGCAACGACCGCATAACGCGGATGTTCATAAGGCGCGAACGAGAGGAACCACGTCGTGTGAGTGATCGCACCGCCCTGTTCGTTTTGCGCCGTGCCGGTTTTGCCGCACACGCGAAGTTCGGTATTTAACGGCGAGCCACGAAACGCCGCGTAAGCGGTGCCTTCCGGGCTTTCCGTATCGTCGAGCATCGCTTCGTGCAAAATGCGCAGGCTGCTGGCTCGCACGCCGATGTTGTCGCGCACCTGGCCTTTCGGGTAACGAATCGGCTGCCCGCCGGAAAGGGGATCCTGCGGCACGACGGAATCCACCAGGCGCGGCCAAAGAACTTTTCCGCCGTTCGCCAGCGCGGAAGCGACCACGCACATTTGCAGCGGAGTCACGTCGATGTAACCCTGGCCGATGCAAAGGTTCGCCGTGTCGCCATCCGTCCAGCCCGACTCGATTTTCCGTTGCGAGGGAAAGAGACCGGTTGTCTCCTGTCGATTGTTCAGGTTGATGCGTTCGCCGAGATGAAAACGGCGGCCCAGTTCGACGATTTTATCCACCCCGCAGTGCAGGCCGTTGTAAATAAAATAGGAATTGCTTGAATGAATCAGCGCCCGCCTGAAATCGTAAGTGCCCGCCGGGGCCGTGTCGCGGATTTTGCGGCGGCCCAGAAAGATGCAGCCGAACGGCGGTTTTTCGGGGTCCATCTGCACTTCATACGTCGCATGCGGATTCATTCCATTTTCCAAACAAGCCAGCGCGACGATGGGTTTGAAAATGGAACCCGGGCGATAATTTTCCTGCGTGGCGCGATTTTTTTCCGCGCCGTCGGTTTGCACGACGTTCGCGTAATAATCCGCCGGAAAACTCTGCCGATCGACGTAGTAATTCGGATCGAAGGACGGCGACGACGCCATCGCCAGCACGTCGCCGGTGTTGACGTCCATGACGACGACCGCGCCGTGAGTGTGTTCGCCCGCGGGCGCATTTTTCAGGGCGTGCTCGGCGGCCTGCTGGATTTGCAGATCGATGGTCAGCACGACATTGCTGCCCGGTTCGGCCGGTTCCCAGATGCTTTCGCTCTGGCGATAACCCTGGTTGTTGACGAGCACCGATTTTCCACCGGCATGCCCGCGCAGATAAGGGTCAAAGGCATATTCGATTCCGACCGCGCCGCGATAGTCCGGCAACCGATAAGTAAAATAACTTTCCTCGCCCTCGGCCGAACTGTCGTCAAACTGCAAATGGCCCAGCAGGTGGACCGCAGTGTTGTGCAGTGGAT
>DASXHY010000694.1:0-1940 GCA_036488095.1 Verrucomicrobiia bacterium
CCACAGGCTAAAGTCCAAAGTTTCAGAGCCCGCCGCATGGCGGGCTTTTTTTGTAGTGGCACGGGCGTCCTCGCCCGTGCGTTTCTGGATTGGCGGTGGGTTTAAACTTGGGACTCACGGGCGAGACGCCCGTGCCACGCGCGTTAAATTCCTTTCCATCACACGTTCTTTCGGTTAATTGTGCGCGAGTGCCTGAACCGCTGCACAAAGGTGAAAAAGTTTTCCGGGGCATTCCCGTATCCAATGGCGTCTGCCGCGCCAAAATCCTTGTACTCGGCCAACCCCAGCACACCATCCAGCGCCGAACCGTTCCCGAAGCCAAATTGCACGAGGAAGTGACCCGCCTCGAACGCGCGCTCGTGCAAACGCGCCACGACATCCTCGATGTGCAACGCAAGGTCAGCGCAGCCATGGGCGCGAAGGAGGGCAGCATCTTTGACGCGCACCTGCTCGTGCTCGAAGACCGCACGTTGATTGATGAAGTCGTGCGCACGATCAACGAGGAAAAGGTCAACGCCGAATACGCTTTTCACAAAGTCGCCGAGCGCTACGCCGCGACCCTCGCCGCGATCGAGGACGATTATTTGCGCGAACGCGCCGCGGACATGCGCGACGTCACAACCCGCGTGCTGAATAATCTTCTTGGCAAAGGCGATGAGATCAACCTGCGCCAGCTTGAAGAGCCGTGCATTATCATCAGCCGCGATTTGACGCCGTCGAACACCGCGCAAATGGACCGCACGAAGGTGCTCGGTTTCGCCACGGATATCGGCAGCAAGACCTCGCACACGGCCATCATGGCGCGTTCGATGCGCATTCCGGCCGTGGTGGGTTTGAAAACCGCGAGTGAGGAATTGCAGACCGGCCAATACGCGCTGCTCGATGGCTTCAACGGCGTGGTGATTCTCAATCCCACCGACCAGACGCTCTTTGAATACGGCCAACTCATCCGCAAGCAGGTCACATTGCAGGAAAAATTGCGCGACATTCTGCTCAAGCCGGCGGTCACGCTGGATGGCCACCGCGTTTTTCTCACCGCCAACGTCGAGCAGGCCGGGGACGCGGATTCCGTCACCGCCAGCGGCGCGGAAGGCGTGGGACTGTTTCGCACCGAATATCTGTTCATCAACCGCGATTCAGCGCCGACCGAGGAGGAGCAATATAAAGCCTACCGGCAAATCGCCGAGGCGTTGAAGCCGCACCCGGTCACCATTCGCACGTTCGATTTGGGCGGCGATAAATTTCTTTCGCATCTCCAGGTCCCGACCGAGATGAATCCGTTCCTGGGCTGGCGGGCGATTCGTTTTTGCCTTCAGGAAGTGGATGTGTTTCGCGGCCAGCTCCGGGCCATTTTACGCGCCAGCGCGCACGGGAACATCCGCATGATGTATCCCATGATTTCCGGTTTGGAAGAACTCAACCAGGCCAACGCTCTCGTCGAGGAATACAAACGCGAGTTGCGCAAGGAAGGCATCGCCTTCGATGAGAAGCTCGAAATCGGTGCGATGATTGAAATCCCGTCCGCGGCATTGATTGCGGACGCGATGGGCAAGCGCGTGAAATTTTTCAGCATCGGCACGAATGATCTTATTCAATATTCGCTGGCTGTGGACCGGATGAATGAAAAAATCGCGCATCTCTACGAACCGACGCATCCGGCCATCATCCGGCTGATCAAAGCCACGGTGGACGCAAGCCGCAAAAATAAAATCACGGTCAGTGTTTGCGGCGAAATGGCGGGCGAACCCATCATGACGGCGCTGCTCATCGGCCTGGGTGTGGATGAATTGAGCGCCGCCCCGCCGCTCGTGCCGCAGATTAAATACATGGTGCGCCGTCTGAAGCTGAATGAGGCGCAAGCGCTGGCTGAGTTCGCGTTGAATTCCGAGTCCGGCTCGGAAATCCTCTCCAAATGCCAGCAACTCGCCTGGCAATCCGCG
>DASXHY010000125.1:0-13421 GCA_036488095.1 Verrucomicrobiia bacterium
CATGAAATCGGTGCATGAACAAATCGCCGCGACTGGCACAAAAATCATCCATGTCACGCCGCCGGTTTTTGATCCCATCGGCGCAAGAGCGAGAATTTCCACCAATTCTCCGTTCGGCTTCGGGCATCCGTATTGGGATTACAACCGGACGCTGGATCAATTCTCAGAGTGGCTGGTCGCGCAACGCGCCGCCGGTTGGGACGTCGCGGATTTGCATTCCGGGATGAATCGCTGGTTGGCCGAACAGCGACAGCGCGATCCAAATTTTAATTTCACCAAGGATGGCGTGCATCCCGACGGCGCGGGACATTGGTTAATGGCCAGGGAAATTCTGTTATATCTCGGCGCGAGGGACGTGGAAAATGCCGACAGCCCGCTGGCAATGGTGGCGTCGAATCCGCATGGTGAGGAAATTTTGAAGTTAACGCGACAGAAAGAGGAGCTTTTGCGCGATGCCTGGCTGAATTTCTGCGGGTTCAATCGGCCGGGGGTCAAGCCCGGTTTGCCCGTCGCGGAAGCCGAGGCCAAGGCGGCTGAACTGGATAAACAGATTCGAGGATTGGTGCGATGAACTCGTGATCTGCGGGCCGCCATGGCGAACCCACTTAATGACAGAGCGCTGGAACTTCTCCGTCACTCTACCGGAGATCCAGTAGCTGTTTTTCGTTCCGATCAGCTTGAGGCTGTTCAACACGTGATTGAACGACGAGGGCCATTGCTCGTTGTTCAGCGCACTGGCTGGGGCAAGAGCAATGTTTATTTCATTGCGGCCAAGCTGCTGCGAGAACAACGCCTTGGCCCGACGCTCATCATTTCTCCCCTGCTCGCGCTCATGCGAAACCAAATCGCCGCTGCCGCACGCATGGGAGTTCGGGCCATTCGCATCACGTCCGAAGATAAAAACCGGGAAGACTGGAACCGAATCCGGAACGAATTGCTCGCCGACCGCGTGGATGTGCTTCTTATCTCGCCGGAACGGCTGGGCAATGACGAGTTTTTGCAAACGATGCTGCTCCCGGTCGCCGCCCGCCTGAGTTTGCTCGTGGTAGACGAAGCGCATTGCATTTCCGATTGGGGGCATGATTTCCGTCCCGATTACCGGCGCATCACCCGCATTTTGCAATCGCTTCCGCCGAACATTCGTTTGCTGGCCACCACGGCCACCGCCAACGATCGTGTGGTGGCCGATTTGAAATCGCAACTTGGCTCCGCGCTCTCTGTCCAGCGCGGCAAGCTGACGCGAGCAAGTCTCCAACTTCAAAATATTTTTCTGCCGGGTGAAACCGCCCGGCTGGCGTGGCTGGCCCATACGCTGCCGAACTTTCGCGGCAGTGGAATCATTTACACTTTGACGATTCGGGACGCGCGCGCGGTGGCGGGATGGCTGCGCGAGAACGGAATTGACGCCGAGCCGTATTGGGGCGCAATGGACGAGGAACTCGGCCGGCCAGGTTTACGCGAGCAACTCGAAGCGCGCCTGTTGCAAAACGACCTCAAGGCCCTCGTTGCCACAACCGCTTTGGGCATGGGCTTTGATAAACCCGATCTTGCCTTCGTCGTCCATTATCAACTTCCGGGTTCGGTCGTGCACTATTACCAGCAAATGGGCCGCGCTGGTCGAGCGCTGTCGGACGCCTACGCCGTAGTGTTAGGCAGCGGGACTGATCGCGAAATCACTGACCATTTTATTGAAACGGCTTTCCCGCCGCGCGAATTGGTGGAGAAGGTTCTGCACGCGTTGAAGGCCGCTTCCGACGGGCTTACGCTTGCGGAATTGCAAGTCAAACTGAACGCGCCGCGTGGACGATTGGACCACGCCCTAAAGCTTCTTTCGCTTGAATCTCCCGCTCCGTTGTTGAAACTCGATGGCCATTGGAAATGCACCGCCGCCGCACTCGCTCCGGCGTTTTGGGAGCGCGTCGAGCGTCTCACTGAACTCCGGAGGCGCGAACAGGCGCGCATGCTTGAGTATCTCCACGCGCGGACGTGCCTGATGCAATTCCTGGCGCGCGAACTGGATGTACACGACGCTCCTCCCTGCGGTCGTTGCGCAATTTGTCTGGGAAAGCCGCCGCTGGACGAATGCTTTCCGTCCGAGCTTGCCCAAAGTGCGGCGCGGTTTCTCCAGCGGGCGCATCAACCGATTGCGCCTCGCAAGCTGTGGCCGAGAGACGCGTTCAAGACGTACCCTTTCAGCGGAAAAATTCCGAAAGATATCTCGGCCGAGGAAGGCCGCGTGCTTGCGATTTGGGGCGACGCCGGATGGGGCCAATTGGTTCGCGAGGGGAAATATCCGCAGGGGCAAGACGCTCGTTTTGATGACCGCCTCGTCATCGCGACGGTTGAAATGATTCGCGAATGGGAGCCGCAGCCACGCCCGGGATGGGTAACCTGCGTGCCGTCGTTAAATCATGCGCGGCTCGCATTCGAATTTTCCGAACGGTTGGCTCGCGCGCTGAACCTGCCGTTTCATTCCGCGCTGCGAAGAGTTCGTGTCGCTCCGCCGCAAAAGGAAATGCAAAATAGCTTTCAACAGGCGCGAAATTTGGATGGCGCGTTTGCGGTCGAGCCGGGCGCGGATATTACCAAACCGGTATTGCTTGTGGACGACATGGTTGACAGCGGCTGGACATTCACCGTGTGCGCCGCGCTGTTGCGCCAGGCCGGAAGCGGTCCGGTTTTCCCGGTAGCGCTTGCGCAAACCAGCAAATCTGACGATGCTTGAGTCATGAGCGCCAATCCGCTTTCACTCGAAACCCAGGCGACACTTCTCCTTTGCTCGCCGTTGCGTGCCGGGAAAAACAAGGACGCTCAGCCGTTGAGTATTGGTGAGTTCAATGGATTGGAAAATCATTTGCGGCGGACGGGTGCGGGGCTGGAACGGTTATTTCAAGCGGACGCCGTGGAACTGGTGCGGCAATTCTCGGCCACCGTTGCCACCGAGCGAGTCATGGCGCTGCTCGGACGCGGGTTCATGTTGAGCATGGCGATTGAAGCGTGGCAAAGCGCCGGCATCTGGGTGGCCTGCCGTGGCGAAGCCAATTACCCTGAACGTCTCCATCGCCTAAAGCAGAACACCCCCCCGCTGATTTACGGTTGCGGCGACCCGGGTTTGCTGGCCAAAGGCGGCCTCGCCATCGTCGGCTCGCGTGACGTGGACGCGTCGGGCGAAGAATTCACGCGGAAGATCGCGGAGAAGGCTGCGCGCGAAGGAATGCAAATCGTTTCCGGCGGAGCGCGGGGAGTGGATCAATTCGCCATGCTCGCGGCGCTGGACTCCGGTGGGACGGTGGTGGGCGTACTGGCTGACAGTCTCTTGCGCTCGGCCACATCCGGGAAGGCTCGGGAGGGCATTCAAGACGCGCGCCTTACACTGATTTCGCCTTTCGATCCCGAAGCCGGGTTCAATGTCGGCAACGCCATGCAGCGAAATAAATACATTTATACGCTTGCGGATTTCGGGCTCGTCATCAGCTCCGGTTACAATGAAGGCGGAACATGGTCGGGAGCAATCGAGCAATTGGAAAAGCTTCGCCTGACACCGCTGTTTGTTCGGGATGGCGATGTGCCGGAAGGCAATCATCAGTTGTTGCGGCGCGGCGCGGCGGCCCTTCCGCGGGAACTGTGGACGGCTCCGTTGCGTGAGACCTTGGAATCAGCTTCTCCGCAACGGGCTCAACCCATGGAGACGCGGGACTTGTTCGCATCAGAATTAAACGAAACCGCGCCATCGTATTTCGAGAAGGGACGCGAAGAAGCGTTGGTGTCTCCCCGGAAAAAAAGAAATTGAAATGAAAGCAAAACTGAAACCCGCCCGCCTGGAGAAATCTTCGCGCGCGAAACCCGCCGTTCTGGAACTGGTCTCCGCGAATGGCGGCCACACTGTCGTTCCGGCGAAAGATCGGCGGTTGAATTTCGGCGCGAAATGGGATTACGCGCCCGCGCCGGAGGATTCGAAGAATTATGTGATCGCGCCGCGGCATGAATTATTTATCAATGGCAAATTCCTCGCGCCGCGTTCCAGGAAATATTTTCCCTCGATCAATCCGGCGACGGAGCAGGCTTTGACGGAAATTGCGGCCGGCAATGCCGAGGACGTGGATAGCGCGGCGAAAGCGGCGCGGCGAGCTTACGAAAAAACCTGGAGCAAAATGCCCGGACGCGAGCGCGGGAAATATCTTTATCGCATCGCGCGCATCATCCAGGAAAAATCGCGCGAACTCGCGGTGCTCGAAACGATGGATGGTGGCAAGACCATCAAGGAAAGCCGCGACGTCGATTTGCCGCTGGTGGCGGCGCATTTCTTTTATTATGCCGGCTGGGCGGACAAGTTGAAATATGCGTTTCCCGGAAAGACGCCGCAGCCGCTGGGCGTGGCGGGGCAAATCATTCCGTGGAATTTTCCGCTGCTGATGGCGGCGTGGAAAATTGCGCCCGCGCTCGCATGCGGCAATACGGTCGTAATCAAGCCCGCCGAGACCACCAGCCTCACGGCGATGCGGCTCGCGCAGATTTTTCAGGAGGCGGAATTGCCTGACGGCGTGGTGAACATCGTGACTGGCGCGGGCGAGACGGGGGCGGCGCTCGTGAATCATCCGGATATCGACAAGCTCGCGTTCACCGGCAGCACGGAGGTTGGAAAACGCATCGCACAGGCAGTGGCCGGCACGAAAAAGAAACTGACGCTCGAACTTGGCGGCAAGGCGGCGAATATTTTGTTCGAGGACGCGCCGATTGACCAGGCGATCGAAGGCGTTATTGCCGGAATTTATTTTAACCAGGGCCACGTCTGTTGCGCGGGCTCGCGGCTGTTTGTGCAGGAAGGAATTTACCGCACGGTCATCAAGAAATTGCGCGACCGCATCCAGACCCTCCGCGTGGGCGATCCGCTCGACAAAAACACGGACATCGGCGCGATCAATTCCAAACCGCAATTGGAAAAAATCCGCGAGCTGGTGCAAAGCGGCGTGGACGAAGGCGCGGAATTGACGCAGTCGCGGTGTGAGCTGCCCGCGAAGGGTTATTGGTTTCCGCCGACGTTCCTGACCGGCGTGACTCATGCGCATCGCGTCGCGCAGGAGGAAATTTTTGGGCCGGTGTTGAGCGTGATGACTTTTCGCACGCCGGAGGAAGCCTTCGAGCGCGCGAATAATATTCCTTACGGCCTGAGCGCGGGCGTGTGGACGGACAAAGGCAGCAAGATTTTCAAGATGGTGAACAAACTTCGCGCCGGCGTCGTCTGGGCGAACACGTATAACAATTTTGACCCGACCAGCCCGTTTGGCGGCTACAAGGAAAGCGGTTTTGGCCGCGAGGGCGGGTTGCACGGGTTGGCGGCATACACGCAATAGAATTTGGCCCACAGAAGTTTGCCTTTAATTGATTCGGCGTCTCGGTCGCCAACGACATTTCCATTAGCAATCAAGATTCGGATTTTTCTTCCGGCAATCGTCAGTCCCCATTGACAAGTCGGTCTTCGCCGCTACTCTGTTTTGGCTGCTGCATCTGCTAAAGATGCCGCGCAGAACCAAACGTGGCAGAGAAAGACGATTATTTGGTGGACATGCTGGTGGATCTCGGTTTCGTGACCGGCCCCCAAGTCCAGGCACTGCGAGCGGAGGCAAATTCCGCCGGAGTCGGTGTGGTCGATTTGATGCTGGCCAATAAAGTCATCCGGCCGGCGGATGTCACCCAGGCGAAAGCCGCGCATTTCGGCGCGGAGGTGGTCAACCTCAGTGAAGTGGCCATCGCAGACGAAGTCATCGCCACCGTCCCGCGTCACATCGCCAAAAAATATCGCATCGTCCCGGTTTTCAAGCATGGCGACACGTTGACCATCGCGCTCGCGGATCCTTCCGACCTCGATACCATTGACAGCCTGAACCATTTGTTGCGGATGGAGATTGTCCATCAGGTGGCGTCGGAAGCGGACATTGAAACCGCGCTTAATAAATATTATGGCGCGGACAAAAGGGGCTTGGGCGAAGACAGCCGTTTCAAGGACGTGGTGCAGCAACTGACCGAGGAACATGTCGAGGCGGTGGGCGACGAAGCTGCGGTCGTGGAGGCCGACGCGCCGCTCATCAAGCTGGTGAACCAGATCATCGTTGACGCGTTCAAGATGCGCGCGTCAGACATCCATCTGGAACCGCTGGCCAAAAGGTTTCGATTGCGGTATCGCATTGACGGCATGATGCACGAAATGAAGTCGCCGCCGAAGCGGTTGCAGGCTTCCATCATCGCGCGCCTGAAAATCCAGTCCAACATGTCCATCGCGGAACATCGCATTCCGCAGGACGGACGCATTCAGTCGCAAGTCGGCAGCAAGCTGATCGATTTGCGCGTGTCGTGCCTGCCTACCAACCATGGCGAGAGCATCGTCATGCGTATTCTGGACAAGGAAGGCCTGAAGCTGGGTCTTCCGGAACTTGGATTTTTTACCGACGACCAGCAGACGTTCGAAAAGCTGATCGGGTTGCCGGACGGGATTTTGCTGGTGACCGGCCCCACCGGTTCCGGCAAAACGACAACGCTTTATTCCTGCCTGCACTTTATCAACCGGCCCGACCGGAAAATCATCACGGTGGAAGACCCGGTGGAATATAACCTGGCGGGCATCAACCAGGTGCAGGTCGCCGAATCCGTGGGATTGTCCTTTAGCGCGGCACTGCGCTCGATTCTCCGCCAGGCGCCGAACGTGATTATGATCGGGGAAATTCGCGACCTGGAAACCGCCTCCATCGCGATCAATGCCTCGCTGACCGGCCATTTGGTTTTCTCCACGCTGCACACCAATGACGCGCCAGGCGCCGTCACGCGTTTGATTGATATCGGCGTGAAGCCATTTTTGGTGGCTTCCTCCACCCGCGCGCTCATGGCGCAACGGTTGGTGCGAAAAGTTTGCCGCAAATGCGCCGCACCGTACATGCCGACCGAGGCTGAATTGCGCGCGCTGGGCTTGGATGCGGCCACGATCCAGAACGCCACGCCGATGAAAGGCAGGGGTTGCCCGGATTGCTCGAACACCGGCTGCCGTGGGCGTTTCGGCGTTTTCGAGATTTTTGTGATTGATGATGAAGCGCGCAAATTGATTTACGAAAAGGTGCCGACCTCGGTCCTTCGCTCGCGCGCCCGCGAGATGGGGATGCGCACGTTGCGCGAGGATGGCATCCGCAAAGTCCTGGCCGGGTTGACCACGCCGGAGGAAGTCATCCGGGCCACAGTTGGAGATTCGGATTAGGAATGAGGAATGACGAACCCGGCGATACCCCTGCAATCCACCGTCTGAAAACTCTTTTCCGCGTGCGAATTCCGATGTTACATTGTCCAAACCTAAAGCCGATTTAGCATGTCCTACTCGATGTCCGATTTGTTGCAGTTGGTGGTGTCGGAAGGCTCTTCCGACCTTCACCTGCGCGTGGGTATTCCGCCGACGATTCGTGTGCACGGCATCTTGCACCGTGTGGAAGGCCCGTCCCTGGCGCCGGAAGACACCGAGGAATTGATGCGCAGCATCACTTCCGAGGAGCACATCCAGCACGTGCGCGAGCGCGGCGGTGCGGACTACGGCTTTGCCTTCGGTGAAGCGGCGCGTTTCCGTGTCAGCGCCTTCAAGGAAAAGGGCAATTTCGCCATGGTGCTCCGGCAGATTCCCAGCAAGCTGCTGACCATGGAGCAAATCGGCATTCCGCCCAGCGTGAAGGAACTGCTCTACAAGCCGCGCGGCCTGGTCCTGGTGACCGGCCCGACCGGTTCCGGCAAAACCACCACTTTGGCTTCGATGATCAATATCATTAATGAAGAGCGCGAAGAAGCGCACATCATCACAGTGGAAGACCCGATTGAATATTATCACAAGCATAAGAAAGCGGTGGTGACGCAGCGCGAAATTGGCGTGGACGTGCCGAATTTTGCCGAAGCCCTGCGCCGCGCCTTGCGCCAGGACCCGGACGTGGTGCTGGTCGGTGAAATGCGCGACTTGGAAACAATCGAAGCCGCCATCACCGCGGCGGAAACCGGGCACTTGGTCTTTGGAACCCTGCACACGACCGGCGCCGCAAAAACCATCGACCGTATCACCAATGCATTTCCGACCAACCAGCAGGAAATGATTCGCATTCAGTTGTCGACCGTGATGCAGGCGGTCATTTCGCAATTGCTCATCCCGCGCATCGACAAGCCCGGACGCGTGGCAGCATTTGAAATCATGGTGAACACGCCGTCCATTGCCGCGCTGATTCGGGATAATAAAACCTTCCGCATCCAGTCGGACATCCAGACTGGCGCCAAATATGGCATGGTGACGCTGGACAGTTTTCTGGTTGAAAAATATCTCGCGGGCATGATTGCGCGCGAGGAAGTGGTGACCAAAGCACAGGATCCGGTGACGGTGCAGGCGAAATTGCAGGAGCTGGAATTGGCCCAGGCTGCGGCGCCGGCGGCCCCGGCCGCATGACGATACTTTTGATATGGCGGACGAAATTTTAAATCCATTGCTGTCGCTCATTAAGGAGCAAAGCCTTATTGACGATTTGCAATTCGAGGAAGTGGTGGCCGAGCATAAGCGCGCCGGCACGCCGGTCTTCCAGATCCTGCAGGATTTTGGCATCATGGATGTGGACACGATCCTGCAAATCGAGGCCAATCATCTGGGCGCGCAGGTAGTTTCGCTGAAAGACACCGAATTTCCGCAGGAATTGATCAAAACCATCCCGGCCAATGCCGCGCGCATGTATCGTTGCATGCCGGTGGCGCAATTCGACGGCACACTGCAAGTCGCGTTTGAGGACCCGTTGAATCCTTCCCGCATTGACGAGCTGGGATACATGGTCCGCAAAGAAATCCAGCCGGTCGTCGCCAATCCCGCCGAGATCGAAAAACTGATTGACCGGTACTACGGGCAGGACGATGGCGACAACGTTTCCGAGCTTCTCAAACAACTGGGCGAAGACTCCGAAATGGCCAAGGAAGTCGAGGAAGTCGCCGATTCGGAGAACGCCACCGCGTTGGCCGACCTTGCGGATGCCGCGCCGATCGTGCGGTTCGTGAACCTGGTCGTGATGCAGGCGGTGCAGGACCGGGCGAGCGATATTCACTTTGAACCGTTTGAAACGGAATTCCGCATTCGCTATCGCGTAGACGGCGCGCTTTACGAAATGTCGCCGCCGCCGAAGCATCTGGCGATTCCCGTTGTCTCGCGCATCAAGGTCATGGCGAACCTGAATATCTCCGAGCGCCGTGTGCCGCAGGATGGGCGCATCAATTTTTCACTGGGCAACAAGCAGATCGATTTGCGTGTTTCCACGTTGCCGACGCAGTTTGGCGAATCGGTCGTGTTGCGCGTGCTGGACCGTTCATCGGTCAACCTGGAAATCGAGTCGCTCGGATTTCCCAAGTACGTCTACGATTTCGTGTCGGAAGTGATCATGCGTCCGAACGGAATTTTCGTGGTGACCGGCCCCACGGGTTGCGGCAAGACGACCACGCTTTATTCGTGTTTGCGCCGCGTCAACACCATTGACTCGAAGCTGCTCACGGCGGAGGACCCGGTCGAATTCGACATCGAAGGCATCATGCAGGTGGCGATCAATGAAGGCGCCGGCCTGACCTTCAGCAAGGCGTTGCGCTCGTTCCTGCGCCAGGACCCGGACATCATCATGGTGGGTGAAATGCGCGACCTCGAGACCGCCCAGATTTCCATCCAGGCGTCGCTGACAGGTCACTTGGTGTTGAGCACACTGCACACGAACGATTCCCCCGGTGCCGTGACGCGTCTCGTGGATATGGGCGTGGAACCGTTCCTGATTTCTTCCACCCTGATGGGCGTGCTGGGCCAGCGCCTGGTGAGGACCGTTTGCAAGAATTGCCGCACGCCCTTTGAACCGACCGAGGCCCAATTGTCACTGCTCAACCTCTCGCCGCATGACTTGGGTGACAAAGTATTCTATTATGGCCGCGGCTGTTCGACCTGCAACGACACCGGCTATCGCGGGCGCAAAGGCATCTTCGAGTTGTTGATCGTCAACGACCCGATTCGGGCGTTGATCAACGAGCGCGCGCCGACGGTGGTGGTGCGCCAGAAGGCTGTTGAATTGGGGATGGTGACGCTGCGGGAAGACGGCTTGCGGGGCATCTTTGAAGGTGATACAACTATTGAAGAAGTCGTGAAATACACCTAATGAGCTCACCTTTTCCAGCATTCAGTTTTCAGTCAAGAGTCCGCGTGCCGGCGTCCGGCTGCGGACCGCGGACCATGGATTAAGAATTGTCCAGGAGCGTATATGCCAAAGTTTAATTATGTTGCCATGGATTCCCATGGGAAGGAAACCAAGGGGACACTCGAGGTCGGCAGCCAGAACGAAGCGATTGGCCGCGTCAAGGAAATGGGGCTTTTCCCCACGAAGATCGTTGAAGTAGAAAAGGTCAAGGAGAAGGCTGACAAAAAAGGCGGCAAGCCCGCCGGAAAAGCCGCCGGGAAGAAAAAGGGCGGCTCCATGCAGATCAATATCAAGATCCCCGGCCTCGGCGGCCGGGTGAAGTCGAAGGTATTGACGACTTTTACGCGCCAGTTGGCGACGCTCGTGGATGCCGGTTTGCCCCTGTTGCGCGGCCTGCGCGTGCTGGAAAAGCAGGAAAAAAATCCCACCCTGAAAAACATCATCGCTGAGCTGGCGTTGTCCATCGAAGGCGGCAGCACGTTCTCGGAAGGCCTCGCGCAGCATCCCAAAGTTTTCAATCGTTTGTTCGTGAACATGGTGAAGGCCGGTGAGCTGGGCGGCGTGCTCGAAGTCGTCCTTGCGCGCTTGTCCGAGTTCATGGAAAAGGCGCAAAAGATCAAAGGCAAAGTCATCGCCGCGATGTTTTATCCCTGCGCCGTGCTGGTGGTGGCCACGGCCATCCTGATGATTTTGATGGTGTTCGTTGTGCCGAAATTCAAGGAAGTGTTCGCCGGCATGTTGGAAGGCGCGCAACTTCCCGCCTTTACACGCCTGGTGCTGGGCATCAGCGAAGTGATCAAGGACCACATTCTGTACGCGTTGGCCGGGGCAGTGGTCGCGTGGATCGTGATCGTGCTGATTGGTCGCACCAAAGCCGGCCGTCGCGTCTACGATAAGATCAAGCTCAAGGCGCCAGTGTTCGGGCCGGTCGTCACCAAAGTGGCCATTTCCCGGTTCACCCGCACACTGGGCACGCTCATCAGCAGCGGCGTTCCGATTTTGCAAGCGCTGACCATCGTGAGGGAAACTTCCGGCAACGTCATCGTCGGGAGCGCGGTGCTGGCGATTCACGATAGTGTCAAGGAAGGCGAAACGATTACCGCGCCGCTCGAAGCTTCGCGCGTGTTCCCGCCGATGGTCGTCAGCATGGTGGACGTAGGCGAGCAAACCGGCGCTTTGCCGGAAATGTTGCTGAAAATTGCCGACAACTACGACGAAGAAGTCGACAACGCCGTCGCGGCCATGACCTCCTTGCTCGAACCCATCATGATCGTGTTTCTGGCCGTCATCGTCGGCAGCATCGTGATCGCGATGTTCCTGCCGTTGATTGCGCTGATGAATAGCGTCGGCGGCGACAATGGCAACGGCAAAGAATAAGGTTTTTCAAGGTTTTTGAGGATTTGGCCACCGAGGGCAGCCCGGTGGCCAACTTTTTCGGCGAAATCCATGAAAAGTATTTGACAAAGAAATCCACGATGTGTAAATACATTGTAAGGACATTGCATGGGCTATTGAGTTACAAATCGGCTCTTTATGGAGTTTGATTGGAACAATTCGCCCTTGGATGCTGACAGTTCTTTGACGCAACGAGAGGTGGAAGAGTCGTTTGAAGACCCCTTCGCCCTGCGGCTGTTGCCGGATTCGCCGCGATTTTCGGCCCAGGCGCGATATTTCAACCTGGGCATGTCGGCGGGCGGGGTGGGGATTTTCAGCGTATACCGGACGAACGGGAAGCAGGTCCGGGTGATGCTGGCCCGGCCATTTGAGCCGGAAGAGCGATTCTTTTATCAACGGAAAGTGGACCAGACGTTAAATCAGTGACGCGTGGCGGGTGACGAGTGGAAGTAAAAGCGAACGATAAGTTAGGCCGATTTCCAACTCGTTACCCGTCACTCGTCACGAATAAAATGCGCGCCTTTGCGAATTGGGATGAAGTGCCGCTCTTCGACAGCGAGGAGGGCGAGGCGGCCTTCTGGGCGGAAAACCGGCCGGACCTCCGGTTGATGGAATCGGCATTGGCAGGCAGCAACGGTGACTCGGCGGAGTCGGTGACCATTACGCTGCGAATCGATCCGCGGATGCTGGCGCGCATCAAACGGCTCGCTCGCTCGCGTTATCTAAATTATCAGAGCATGATCAAGCAATGGTTGAGCGAGCGGATGGAGAACGAATTGCGCGAGCGATAGAATATCGACACCCCATGAAAAACTCCGGTCATCTTTCCCAGTGCCGCCGCGACGCGGCATTCACGCTGATCGAACTCATCGTCGTCATCGCCATCATCGGCATCCTGGCCAGCTTGATTTTCCCGATCATTGGCGCCGCGAACAAGCACAAGCTGATAAGAACTGCGCAGACGCAACTCCAGGGGATCGAGTCGGCCATTGACGGTTACAAAACCAAGCTGGGATTTTATCCGCCGGACAATACCAACAATCCAGTGGTGAATCAGCTCTACTTCGAGCTGGTGGGGACCACGAATAATGGCGCCGGGCAGCCCGCGCCCAGCTTGTGGGTGACGATGGATGGCGGCGCGCAGATCGGCACCACGACGACTCCAAATATCAATGCCGTTTTTGGCGTCTCAGGTATTGCCAATACTTCCACTCGGGCGCACTCGGATGATTCGGGCGCAGCGGCCGTGCCCTTCCTCAATAATCTGACCCCGAATGAAATTGGTGTATATGATCCTTCAACCCCGGGGGGGCAACAAATCAAGCTTTTGGTCTGCTCGGTGACCTGGCCTGCAGAGAAAATGCCCCCGCCGATTCCGTCCAATCCCATTTTGAATCCCTGGCGATATAACTCCTCGCATCCCACGAACAATACGGCTTCGTATGATTTGTGGGTGGACATCATCATCAAGGGCAAGACCAACCGCATCTGCAATTGGAACTCGCAACCTATCGTACTATGAACAATTCTCCGCTTCGCCGAAATTTCGAGCGCGCCTTCACGCTGATCGAACTGCTGGTAGTCATCGCGATTATTGGCATCCTCGCCGCGCTCATTCTGCCCGCGTTGGCTGGCGCAAAAAAAGCCGCGCAGGTCAAAAAAGCCCGGCTGGAAATCAGCGACCTCGTCAACGCCATCAATCGCTATGACGCGACCTACAGCCACTATCCCACCGCGCAAATCGCGGGCACGAATGATTTCACGTACTACGGCGGCAGCCCTCTGGATGGCGTCATTACTCCCTCTTCA
>DASXHY010000128.1:0-6106 GCA_036488095.1 Verrucomicrobiia bacterium
GCCACCAAGTATCGCGGGACAAAACTGGCCAAAGCGCGCGTAGAGTTCGAAATTTCCAAAGTGGCCGATGGCGACGAGAATGTTGGGCGGCATCCGGCCGGGAGGCGGCGAGACAATGCTCGGCGGGCCGTTGAATTCGACGAAGGGCTTCAATTCCTCGTAAGTCATGGAAGCGGTCTTGGCCGCGCAGGTAAAGTTTTCGCCGATGCGCCGGAAATTTTCCTTCGCCAAAGCGCGGATTTCACCGGCGGATTTTTCGTGGCCGAAACACATCGTTAAATTTGCGAGCGCCACGCGCCGATGCCGGCCATCGAGCCAATAGAAAACCGCGCCACCAGCGCGACCCAACCGGGCGACGGTCCGCAGCGGCAGGGCTTGCAGGAATGCCACAACCGCGCGGGCGATGAAGTAAAGTGCTTTATCCATGTTCAGAGCCCAAGTGGCACGAGCGTCTCGCCCGTGCGTTCCAAACAAACGCCGACGGTTGGAAACAGAAACTCACGGGCGGGGACGCCCGTGCCACTATGTTCGCTGGCGCTCATCGAAAACAGATTTTGCGGACGCAGTCCTGGAAATCATCCGCCCCACTGACGATTTTAATTTCCACGCGCATGAAAAGAATCGGCAGGTCGCGCCGGTCGAGTTTCGGGAAGCGCACGGCGTCTTTTTGCGTGGTAATGATCATCTCGGCCTGGCGCTTTTTGCTGCGATTGATGGCGTTGAGGACTTCCTGCTGGGTGAACCGATGGTGGTCGGCGAAGCGTTTGGAGTAAACGAGTTCGCTGCCGAGGTTGACGAGGTTGTGCTCAAAACTTTCCGGCTGCGCGATGCCGCTGAACGACGCCACCTTGCGGCCCTTGATTAAATCCAGGTCGGAACGCTGGCCGGTGAACACGTCCTCGAGATACAGCGGGTGATGGACGCATTCAATAATACCGGCGGTGGGATTCAATTCCGTGATGCGCTGGCGGAGCTCGGCGGTTTTGCCATCGCTTTTGGTGATGAAGATGGTGCTGGCGCGTGCCAGGTGCGACGGCGGCTCGCGCAAGGTGCCGCGCGGCAGCAAGCGTTCGTTGCCGAAAGGTTGCTGGCAATCCACGAGCACGATGTCCTGGCGGCGTCCGCGCAATTTCCAATATTGAAAGCCGTCGTCGAGCAGCAAGGTATCGCAACCGAATTTTTCAATCGCGTAACGGCCGGCTTTGACGCGGTCTTTATCCACCAGCACGACGACGTCCTTGAGATTGGATGCGAGCATGTAAGGCTCGTCGCCGGCGCTTTCGGAATCGAGCAGGAGCGAGCGGCCATCGGAGACGATGCGCGGCGGAGTGGTGTCTTCGCGGAGCAGAATTTTGTTCAGGAGCCGTTCGTGCAAGGGCGTGGGCTTGGAACGGTAACCTCGAGAGAGGATGGCGACGTTCCGGCCTTCATCGCGAAGTTCCCGCGCAAATTTCTCGACGACCGGCGTTTTGCCGGTGCCGCCGACGGTGAGATTGCCGATGGCGATCACCTGGACGCCGAGGGTGTAATCGCGCAGGATGCGGACGTTGTAAAGAAAACGGCGGGTTTTGACGGCGACCTGGAAAATCTTGGATAGAAGAAATAGCGCAAACCGGGTCAACTCCGCGACGGTGCCCCGTCGCTCCTCGAAGATGACTTCGAGCATGAACGTTTCAACAGATTCAGTCCAGACCCGCAACTTTTCGCGCATTCATCTCACTTTGCCAAGCGATGCGGGGTAGAGCAAGCGTGGGGCGAGGAAAACGTGTTGCGTATTGCGTGTTACGTGAGTTCGCGGATTCCGGTCGCTGCCCTTCACGCACCACGCAATACGCAACACGTAACACGCAATACGCACCATGCCGCTCAGGGAGAAAAACGCCTTGGACATTCGGTTTGCGAGCCGGTAGAGTCTACGGCCTGTATGAAGAACAACCTATTGCGGACCTTTTTCGAATGGGCGCTTATCACCAGCGTGCTGATGTCCATCGGGTTCTTCGTGTGGTATTATTTCAAGTCGCGCGACGTGCGCATCTGCAATGCCCGGATTCTCGCGGCCCAGGTGGGTTATCAAAACAACCACGCGGTAATGGCGGAACTGTTGACGGATTGCCGCGAATACGGGAGGACAAACGCGGACATGGCCCGGTTTCTCGAACCTGCGGCAACAACACCCGTCCCGGCCACTCCCGCGCCCGCGAGCAAACCCCGCGCTAAATAATTTTATGAACGAGCCTGAAAACAACCTCCAAAATCCTCCTCGTTCAATGGACAGCGAAACCTGCGAGAGCCTGCGCCGGCAGATCAACCTGTTGTTCGGCGCGCTGGTCGTCACAAGTTTTACCCTGACGGCTTTTCTGGGTGTGCAAGCCCGGCGCTCTTCGCTGGAATACCTCGTCATCCAACCGCGCGCGGCGGAAGCGGACAAACTGCTTCAACAGGACAACGCGGCGGTGCAATCGACCTATTCGAAACTGGCCGAATTCGGGCGCACACATCCCGACTTTCAGGCCAAAGTTCTCGCCAAATATAAAATCAACACCAACGTTCCGGCAGCGACGCCGAAGAAGTAGGCGCTGTTAGCTGGAACGATCCCGTCGATTTTTTGGGGAGCGCGCCCGCCTCGGGCGTAGTGGGACGCGCCCTCGCGGCTCACTTTGAGGCGTGAAATCATTCCACCGTTAAGGGCCTTCCCGCGCCGCACGTGTTCGGCGCGAGGCGCGCCGAACGGCGCCCGAGGCGGGCGCGTTCCCCGTCCCAATTCCGTCGTTCCGTTTATTTAACTTCTCAAGAAACCAGCCGGGTTCCGCACTCGGAACAAAATTTGAATTGCGGCGCGCAGGAATGGCCGCAGTTCGGGCAATTAATATGGGCGTCCTTATGACGATAATGAATGATTAGGTTGCGAGTGTAGGGAATCCAGGAAAACGCATAGCTGAAAATGACCACGTAGTGCTTGTCGTAGAAGACCGCAAAAACCAGCAGGAGGAATGAGCCGGCGATGCTCAACCACCAGAACGTGGCCGGCACCACCACTTGTTTCTTTTTTTCGGTGGCGTACCACTGGACAAAAAAACGCGAGAAGAACACCAACTGCCCAATCCAACCGATCATGTTCCAAAAGATTGTCCAGGCATCCGCGTGGCCGTGTCCGAAGGGCAAATTCATCGCCCGGATTGAAACGCGGCGCGGGCACGGGGACAAGGTTAAAGCGGTTAAATAAGTTAAATCAGTTAAATGGGTTAAATGAGTGAAGATGGCGTTTGGCGGAGTCTTACTTATTTAACTGATTTAACCCGTTTAACTCATTTAACCAATCCACCACCCCAACCAAACCTTGAACTTTCGGGCGCACGCCCTAAACTGTCGTTTTATGCACGGTTTTCATTATCGCGGAAAGAAACTGTATTGCGAAGGCGTGGCCATCGAATCGCTGGCTGAAAAATTCGGCACGCCGCTCTACGTCTATTCACAGGGCACGTTGACGGACCATTTCCAGAAACTGGACCGCGCGCTGGCGCCGCTGGACCATCTGGTGTGTTTCGCGATGAAATCGAACTCGAATCTCGCCGTGCTGCGCGTGCTCGCCAATCTCGGCAGTGGGTTTGACATTGTGAGCGGCGGCGAATTGCAGCGCGTGATGGCCGCGGGCGGCGATCCGCGCAAATGCGTTTTTGCGGGCGTGGCAAAAACCGAAACGGAAATTGCGTTCGCGTTGAGCAAAGGCATTTATTCGTTCAATGTCGAAAGCGAGCCGGAAATTCAGCGCATCAATCGCGTGGCCGCGCGCCTCAAAAAAATCGCGCCCATTGCCGTCCGGATAAATCCGAACATCAACGCGCACACGCACGCCAAAATCACGACCGGCACTTACGAGGATAAATTCGGCATTCAATTCGAGCATGTGGAAGGCGTTTACGCCCGCGCGAGCAAACTCAAACACATCCGTTTGCGCGGCGTGCAAATGCACATCGGGTCGCAACTCACCAAAGTATCGCCTTATGATCTCGCGATAAAAAAAGTAATGCCGCTGGTCAAAAAATTGACCGCCCGCTACGACCTGGAATTTTTCAGCCCGGGCGGCGGACTCGGCATCGTATATAATCCGGCGCTCGCCAGCGGGTCGAAGGATTGGTGGAAGACACCCGCAGCCAGGGGAATCATGACGCCGGCGACTTACGCCGAGACTGTGGTCCCACTGCTCAAACCGTTGGGCCTTCGGATTCTGATCGAGCCGGGCCGGTTTATTTCCGGCAACGCGGGGATTCTCGTCACTCGCATCGAATACGTGAAGCGCACGGGCCGGAAGAATTTTCTCATCGTTGATGCCGCCATGAACGATTTGATTCGCCCGGCATTTTACGAGGCTTATCACGAGATCGTTCCGCTCACGCATCGCAACGGTGGGATGATCAGTTCCGACGTGGTGGGGCCGATTTGCGAATCCGGCGATTTTTTCGCCAAGGACCGTCCGTTGCCGAAGCTGGGCGAGGGTGAATATCTCGCGCTGTTGAGCGCAGGCGCGTATGGGTTCGTGATGGCGTCCACCTACAACACACGCTCCATGGCCGCCGAGGTACTGGTGAACGGCTCGCGAGCGGCGGTCGTGCGTGAGCGCCAGCCGGTCAAAGAAATCTGGGCCGGGGAAAAAGTGGCGGGGTGGTTGAAGTAAGTTTCGAGTTTCGGGTTTTGGGTTTCGAGTTAAGGCACTGAGCTTTGGGCTTGGTGTCGCTCTTCATTCCTCTGCCTTTTCCCATGCTGTTGTTAATTAAGCATTTGCAATTTCCCTGAAGATTTCTTGTAACCTTTGGTGGGTTTTTCTTCTGTAAGGAATTGAATTGAATACTACACTTGAACCCATGTTGGCCCTGTTCACCCTCGGCGGCGGGGAAATTGTCCTTCTGATCGCGATTTTGCTGATATTTGCCCTGGTCGCGCTCGTTGTCGTGGGACTCATCATCTTTTTAATCGTTCGTTCGCGCGGGAAAGGCAGAAATGCCGAGCCGCCATCCGCGCCGGCAGCCAAATCGCCAACGCCAGCCCAATCAACGGAAGTGATTCCCCGCAAATGTCCCAAGTGCGGCGCGGAATTGAAGGCGGACGCGCCGGAAGGGCTCTGTCCCGCGTGCCTGCTCCAGCGCGGCCTCGCCACGGAAGGCGGCGCGCCGCCGGGCACTCCGGCATTCACTCCGCCGCCCATTGCGGAATTGGCAAAATTATTTCCGCAATTGGAAATCCTCGAAGTGATCGGCCAAGGCGGCATGGGCGCGGTTTACAAAGCGCGGCAACCGGCGCTGGACCGCTTCGTGGCGTTGAAAATTCTCGCGCCCCGCACGGGCGGCGATTTGGATTTCTCCGGACGGTTTTCCCGCGAGGCGCGCGCGTTGGCACGGTTAAACCACCCAAATATCGTGGGCGTCTACGATTTTGGAACCGTTTCCAGCCCGTCTCCATCTGAAAAACCGGAAGACAAGCCAGGGATCGGCACGATGCCTGTCCTGCATTATTTCATCATGGAATACGTGGACGGCCCGAACCTGCGCCAGGTCGAACAGGCGGGGAAACTCACGCCGCGGGAGGCATTGCAAATCATTCCGCAAATTTGCGCCGCGCTCCAGTTCGCGCATGACGAAGGTATTGTGCATCGCGACATCAAACCGGAGAACGTGTTGCTGGATAAAAAAGGCCGCGTGAAAATCGCCGATTTCGGCCTGGCGAAAATTTTGGGACAGGAAGCGGATTTCCGGCTGACCGGCGCGCGCGATGTGATGGGCACGCCGCATTACATGGCCCCGGAACAAGTCGAAACGCCACAGGAGGTGGACCACCGGGCGGACATCTATTCGCTCGGTGTCGTTTTTTATGAAATGCTGACCGGCGAATTGCCGCTCGGCAAATTCGATCCGCCGTCGCACAAAGTGCAAATCGACGTGCGCCTCGACGACGTGGTCATGCGCTCGCTCTCGAAAAATCCCGAGCGGCGCTATCAGCATGTCAGCGAAGTGCGGACGGAATTGGAATCGATTGCGGAAACACCTGCCGATGCCGGCAAATCATCGCAACAATCACAAATCGTGGACGCCATGCGCTCCTGGCTTACGGTGAT
>DASXHY010000001.1:0-2310 GCA_036488095.1 Verrucomicrobiia bacterium
CGTTGTCAAACCCGGCAAACAGCAAACGCAATCGCTGGGGCGCATTCATTGCGGAGCGGGCAGCTATATTGAAATTGTCGTCACCGCCCGGCAAATCAAAGGCGGCGAGCTATTCCGATTGCGGCGGCTGGAACTTCACCCAGTCCATGATCATGCCGCTGATAAACAATAGCAGGAGAGAAGAGGGTGCCGCGCCGTAGCGCAGGCTGCCAGCCTGCTGTATCGCCGACTGCCTGGTCGGCGAGGTGTAATCAATTCGCAGGTCGCGAACAACCAGCGGCGCGCCGGTTGTCACGATTTCGCCGGTTCCACTGGCGCCGGCACTTGATGTATTTCTTCGAGCGTCCGCCCCGAAGTTTCCTTGCCGTTGATCCACAAGGCCATCGCGGCCAGGAGGAGGGGCGCGGCGAGCGAAAGGGCCGGCACGATAAAACCGGGGAACTCCGTCAGAATAACCGCAATCGCTCGCGGTCCGATGACGCCGCCGAGTTTGCTGCTGCTGGCCGTCAATCCGCCGCCGGTCGCGCGAAGCCGGGTTGGATAAAGCTCCACGCTGTAGGGCGGCAGCATCGAAATCATCCCGCTCAGGCCGACGAGGAGCATCACCGTCAAGGCACTCAAAAGAGCAGGGTTGTAATCAGTCCCATTTTTGATGGTCGAAAAACTGGCGAGCACCGCAGCCGTTACAATCGCAAATATCACCAGTGTGCGTTTGCTGCTCCAGAATCCGTACAACCATGACACCACCACGCAACCCGGCACCGCGATCAACGCCGATTTGGCGAGCACCCGGTTCGCAATCTTCCCATCCAAATGCAAAAAATCCTGCATGATCGTCGGCAGCATGAGGACGAAGCCCCAATTCACCAGTCCCCACGCCACACCGTAAATGCACACCGCCAGCGTCATCGCCGCGTACGGTTTGCGGATTAATTGTTTCATGGAATGATTCGCCACTTCGCGCGGTGCGCTCTCCGGGGCGCGGACCAATTGAATGTCGAACCGCGCGAGTGTTTTCCGGGCTTCATCAACCCGTCCCATGTGCAAAAGAAAACGCGGCGATTCAGGAATCAAACGGCTCAAAAGAATGACCAGGAACCCCGTTGGCACGTTGAGCAGCCACAAAATGCGCCAGCTAAAAATCGGCTCCAGCCATGCCGCCGCGCCGCTCGCGGCCAAGTAGCCGCCCGAAGTTCCCAATCCGCCGACGAGCACGGACAGCCAGCCTCGATGCCGCGCCGGCACCATTTCCGCCAGCAGCGCGAACACGATCGGCAACATTCCGCCCGCGGACAATCCCATCAGCAGGCACATGAACAAATTCCATTTGAACGCCGGCATGCATCCGCAAATTCCCGTGCTGATAAAAATCAACGACGCCAACAGAATCGAACCCCGCCGCCCCAGCCGGTCCGCGAGCATTCCCCAAATCAGCGAGCCGAGCGTTGTCCCAATCAACGCCACGAACGGCAACCACGAGCTTTCTGTCACACTGATGTTGTATTCCTTGCGCATGCCGGGCAGGACGAACCCGAGCGTTGCCGGCTTCATCACATCCACCACCAGCGCGATGCCCAGCACCAGAACCAGTCCCCAGTGTTTCCGGCTTAGCCGCGCGTCGTCCATCGAGTGGAGCTGGTATTCGGCGCTCGCATCCTCCTCACTGGCGCGCACGGGAAAGAGCCCGTAAGCGGTCGCCGCGATTCCCACGATGATCAGGAACATCCCGAAAAGCATCATGTTCGACATCGGCAATCCGCTCAGGTGAAAGTGCTGCCCACGCTGCGCAATATAATCCGGCAAATGGCAGGAGACGCCGGCAAAGATGTAAATCACCCCGAACCAGAAGGCGAGCGCATGGCGCGTCACACGGTTTTTTGTTTCCACGAATTATCGACGGGTTGTTTAATGACCGAGTGGGATTTTTGGCAAATTATTTTCTGGCGTTCCAGATGGCAAGCGTATCCGGAGAACCCTGGCTGCGAATCCCGTTGTCGGTGAGGATTTCGTCCGTCGCCGCGAGCATTTCCGCGCGCGGGAAAACCAGCGTTTCGCAAAAACGGTTATCGAATTCGATCGTGACGAATTCGCCCCGGGCATCTCGGAGGAGTTCCACCAGGTGCGCGAGGTTCTTGACGCGCACACCATTGATCGCTTTCACCACCTGGAAGTTCGGTTCGGAGTAGCCAGAGGTCAATTTGTGCGGAAAAAACGGCGACGGCACGACCACGAGTTCTTCGCCGGGAAACGCCGGTTTGTCCGACGCGCGCGCCAGGAGCGGGCTGCCCATAGTGCTGAACCAGGCCGCAA
>DASXHY010000131.1:0-1685 GCA_036488095.1 Verrucomicrobiia bacterium
TACTACCCTAATCAACCATGAGACCACTCATTCCTTTAACAACTTCGCGGAAATTTACACTGCTCAAAACAGGTGCGCTGGTGCTGATGATGGCAGGGATGGTCCCGCGGGCATGGGCCGCCGATTCTCCGCCCGGCGACGCGAACATTGGGCGCGAACGTTTGTTGATCGATTCCGGATGGAAATTTCATCTGGGCGAGCTTGGTTTTGAGGAGAACATCATCAATGCGGGCGTCAACCGAGGGCCGGCGGGAGTAAAATTCAACGACGCGAAATGGCGCACCGTGAATCTGCCACACGATTGGGGCGTGGAATTGCCGTTTGATGCCGAGGCAGACGGATCGCACGGCTACAAGGCATTCGGCCCCGGAATGCCGGGCAACAACAACGTCGGCTGGTATCGTCGCGAATTCATTTTGTCGAAGGTTGACAAGGGAAAGCGCCTGTGGCTGGAATTCGGCGGTGTGTATCGCGACTGCCGCGTTTTCCTGAACGGCTACCGGCTGATTCACCACGAGGGCGGTTACAATAGTTTTCGCTGTGACATCACGGACGTGGCCCACTATGGCGGGAAGAATGTCGTGGCCGTTCGCGTGGACGCGTCGGAGAATGAAGGCTGGTTTTACGAAGGCGCGGGCATTTATCGCCATGTTTGGCTCGTGAAAACGGCGCCGGTCGCCATCGCCCCTGATGGAATTTTCGTCTATACGACTTTTCCCAATAATGTGCCGGCGGGTGACGCCACGGTCCACTTGCAGGCCCAATTGCATGACTGGAGTACGAACGGCACCGACGTCACTGTGCATTGGCAAATTCTGGATCCGGTCGGAAACACAGTCGCAGCGGCGGACGCCACGGCAACACTCATCGCAGACGGCCAAAAAGCTGTTGAACAAACCGCAACTGTTCCTGCGCCGATATTGTGGACGCCAGAAACACCCCATCTCTACAAGCTCGTCACGACTGTGGAAAGCAGTGGGCAGGTGATTGACCGCGAGGAAACGGCCTTTGGAATTCGCACGCTCGCGTTTGACGCGGATAATGGATTTTTGCTGAACGGACAGCATTACGCAATTCACGGCACGTGCAATCACCAGGACCATGCCGGCGTCGGTTCGGCGCTGCCGGATGCGCTCCAATATTTTCGCGTCAGCAAATTGAAGGAGATGGGCTGCAACGCCCTTCGCACCACGCACAACGAACCCACGGCGGAATTGTTGGACGCCTGCGACCGCCTTGGCCTGCTGGTCCTGGACGAAACCCGAAATTTTGCCAGCAACCCGCAAGCTCTTGCCAATCTCGAACAGCAAATACGCCGGGACCGGAATCATCCCAGTGTCTTCATCTGGTCGCTCGGCAATGAGGAGCCTCTGCAGCGAACGGAGGCGGACGCGGCGATTGCCAACACGATGCGACAACTCGCTCACCGACTCGACCCGACGCGCTTCTGCACCTTCGCCATGAGCAGTTGGTCCTCCGGCGAGCCGGACGGCATTTCCCTCGGCGTCGATGTGCAGGGCTTCAATTATTTCCGGAACGCGGATATGGATGCCTTCCACAAGGCCAATCCCCGCCAGGTTTCCATTGGCACGGAGGAAGGAAGCGACTTTTACACCCGCGGCGTTTACGCAAAAACGTCCAACTATGAGTCCGCTTATGATGAAGAGTACAACGGCAACGGCGCG
>DASXHY010000058.1:0-9813 GCA_036488095.1 Verrucomicrobiia bacterium
AGCCAGTTCCGTATGTGTGGAGATCCAGCAAAGTCTTGTCTCCTGCCAGACCTGGCGTGCTCTGAAAAATATACGGTGCGTGAAGAGTATTTTCGTTGTAGTCGGCGCCAGCGGTCAAGCCCACGGACAGCTTCTGCCCGAACGCGTAACTCACGCCAAGTATCGCGCGGCCCGCAAGAATCGCGGATTTATTTTCCTGCAACCCGTAGGTCACGCCACCTTTGCCGGGAGCGTCCTGGTATTTCCAATCCGAAACCGAAGCCAAATCCGGTGCAAACCCCGCGGCAACGCTGAAATGCGATTTGCCAAGAGGCAGGCCGAATGCGCCGTACGGAGCGACACCCGGTGAGGTGGTCATTTGCGAATTGCTGTTGACGGAATTGCTGAACGATCCGCGGGCAAAGATTGCGGACATGTTTACATCGAGTGTGGGGCTATTGAGAAATGATAAGCCCGCCGGGTTCGTGGTAAGCGCACCGATCGCGTCCGAGTTAGATGGGACATAAACGCCGCCCAGTGCAACGGAGCGGGTGCTGGCTGAATTCCAGTAAAAATCCTGGGCGGTGGCAGTGACTGCAAAAAACGCACACACGGCAAACAACAAGGGAAGGATCCTGCGGAACCTCATCTTGGAATTTCTCCTATTTTTAAATTTATGTTGCTACTGCAATTTCAGGGCTACCGAAGGCAATTGGTTCAGAATTGGATTTGGACGCGACGAGCGCTTCGACGCATGGCAGATCCAGAGCGTGCGGCGCATCGTGGCGCAACATTTGAAAAACTTTTTCCAGCGGAATTCCATCCCGGTATGGCCGTTTAGCGTGCAGCGCATCAAAAATATCCGCGACAGCCAGGATCCGCGCAAACGTGGAAACTTGTTCGCCTTTCAACCCCAGCCAGTAGCCCGATCCATCCAGTTTTTCGTGATGTGCGGCGGCGTCCTGGCTGAGCCGTGCGAAGCCGGGAATTTTTTTAAGAATTTCGAGTGTGTAATAAGGATGGGCTTTCACGATCTGCCATTCCGTGCCGGTCAACTTCGCCGGCTTTTCCAGAACGGAGTTCGGAACGCTTAATTTTCCAATGTCATGCAGCAGCGCCGCGCGGCGAAGGAGTTTAACGCTCTGCCGGCTCATGCCGAACCACTCTCCGATTTCTACGGCCGCATCGGCAACGCCATGGGAATGGCGATAAGTAAACGGCGACTTGGCGTCGATAACTTCGGCAAAGGCTTCGCAAATCCTGTCAATCGATTGCTCGCTCGCCTTAAGCTGAAACTGTCTCGGTTCAAGGGAAGCGACTTTTTGAACCAGATTCGCGTCGCCGAGCCCATTCCAAAGAACTCCGGAATTTGCCAGGGAATTTGCGGCTTTAACCAGGTCCGGATCAAACCAGCGGCCGCTGCGCTTATGGGCGGCGTCAATGGCCTCTATCGGGCCATGGGCATTGTAAAAAACGTCCAGCGTCTGCGCGAGGTTGGCGATCCTTGAGAACATTGGAATTTCTTGCTTCCGCAATCCGTCGGGATAGCCGCGCCCGTTCCAATGTTCGTCCAGGTTATAAATTCCATTCGCAACTGCCTCCGAAAATCCCAGCTGCTTGGCAATCGAGGATCCGCGCTCGCATCGAATTTTGACCAGCATGCAGGAATCCTGCTGCTGCGTTGCTGCCACCTGGAAAAGTCTTTGCATGCGCTGGAGGAAGGGCATGCCCGTGGCAACGTGGGTGAGGGCATAGTGCAGGCTTTCCCATCCTATGCGGGTCCAATCCTTGGTTTTCAGGTCGCCCTTGGCCCTAATTTCGTCCGCGTTCAAAATATGGAAAAGTCGGGAGGCGTTGCTGCTGCACCCTGCGTCTTTCAATAAAAGGGTGTAATAAAGACCTGCCTGCTCGTCCTGGCTCATGCCTATCTGTTGCGCCAGACGCATTCCAATCATGCAGGCACGCACGGAATGCCCCATTGGTTGGCCTTCCGTGAGGTCCAAGGCATAGGAAAGCGCGGAAATGACCTCGGAAAGGCGGATCGATCCCGGGAGTTCGTTGAGTGCCTGGTCAAAGCGCTCCTGCGGATTTGGTTGGCCAATGTTCAGGGTCATTGCACGTCTCCTATTAGCGGACTCGAATTGGGCGCCTGTTCACAGGTCCTTCCGCCCGGTCGAGTCTTTGTGATGTTTGTCACAAGGTGAAAATACGAATTAAGAAGGGCGTGCAGTATAGGACCGTGGATTCAATCGTAAAAGGACGGAAGTACTAAGGGACAGAAACATAACTCCAATAAACTCAGTTACTTATGAAACTTAACCTAGAGAAGTTGAGGGAAGGGCGGGTTACTATGTGATGATATATATTATTTTAGAAACAAAAACGGGGAGTTCAGAGACTCCCCGTTTGTAAAGTTATTCGGAAATCCGATCTGTCGCCGAGCGAATTACCAGCGTCCGCCGCCACCGCCGCGATCGCCGCGGTCTCGGTCTCTACCACCGCCACCACTGCCACCTCGACCGCCGCCACGCCCACCGCCGCCACCCGGGCCGCCTCGACCGCCGCCAGGACCGCGGCCACCGCCGCCACCAAAGCCTCCACCGGGACGACGTCCGCCGCCTCCAGCGCCGCCACCGCCGCCTTCACGCGGAGGCCGGGCTTCGTTCACCACAATATTGCGACCCATAAAATCGTGCCCATTCAAACCTTGAACGGCACGATCCGCTTCTTCATCGTTATTAATCTCTACAAATCCGAACCCGCGCGGTTGACCCGAAAAGCGATCGCGTACCAAAGTGACGTTGGCTGCTGTAACTCCGGTTTGGGAAAATAGAGTGGTTAGTTGCTCTTCTGTAGCCTGAAATGGCAGATTGCCAACGTAAAGTTTCTTCAACGCGAGGCTCCTTTTGGCCGTGGCAATACGAATCCACGAAGCCGAGGACTGAAGAAGGCGGGATCGAGATTAGGGACCTGGGCTAGAACCCAGAACAATCCGATGTGAGACGCACTTCAGCTCCGGCCAATCTTCCTCCAAATTTCAAGGTCCGTCAACATAAACGTTTATGTATAACTCCGTAGTAAATATTTTTTCGTTCTATCGTGAATGATAAAACAACCCACAAGAAATTCGCGAAATTTGATGGTAGGATGCGTCGTTCACTCAAAATATGCCAGAGGGAAACAAGTAAAATGCGCGGCTTAATGATGGATTTTCCGCTGACTGTTTCGTGCGTGCTCGAACGTGCGGGCAAAACGTTTGGCAATGTCGAGATCGTCAGCCGCAAACCCGATCGTAGTGTCGAGCGGTCGACCTGGGGAGATTTGTACAGTCGCTCACACAGATTAGCGAGCGCATTGACGGGGCTAGGGCTTCGCAGCGGGGATCGCGTCGCTACGCTCCTGTGGAATCAGACGGCGCACATGGAGGCTTATTTCGGCGTGCCGATCACGGGTGGCGTCCTGCACACATTGAACGTACGGCTCCATCCGGAGGAAATCGCGTTCATCGCCAACCATGCACAAGATCGCTTTCTGATTATCGACGATGTGTTGCTTCCGATTTACGAAAAATTCCGCGCGCACGTGAAATTCGAGCGCGTCATTGTCGTTCCGTATGGAGGGTGTGAAATCCCGCTTGGCTATGACAATTACGAAAATTTGATTGCCAATGCCAGCGAAAATTTTGTGTACCCGAAGCTTGATGAAAATGACGCCGCAGCCATGTGCTACACATCCGGCACGACGGGTCGCCCGAAGGGGGTCGTCTATTCTCATCGCGCCATCGTGCTTCACTCAATGAGCTGTTGCGGTGTGGATTCTCTTGGCATCTCCATGCGTGACACCATGCTCCCTGTTACCTCCCTATTTCATGCCAATGGATGGGGCATTCCATTCACGACGGCCATGGCCGGAGCGAAAGTGGTGCTAGGTGGGCCGTATGCGGATGGAGAGGGTTTGCTCGACTTGATGGAACAGGAGCGCGTGACGGTGACAAGCGGCGTGCCGACCGTATGGTTCGGCGTGCTGCAAGCTCTTGAAAAATTTCCAGGCCGCTGGAAAATTGATTGGCCGGTGCGGATGCATGTGGGAGGAGCGGCCACCTCGGAAGCTTTGATGCGCGGGTTTGACCGACACGGGATTACGATCGTTTGTTCGTGGGGCATGACGGAAACAACTCCGGTGGGCACAAGTTGCCATTTGCGGCCTTATATGGATTGCTGGCCTGAGGTCAAGAAATACGCGCAACGCATAAAGCCGGGAACGCCTGCGGCATTTCTCGAAGCTCGCATCATGAAATTTGACGGCACTTGCGCGCCACACGACGGCAGCACAGTGGGCGAACTTGAAGTGCGCGGACCCTGGGTGGCGGCGGAGTATTACAACATGCCGGAAGAGGCGCACAAGTGGTCAGCCGACGGCTGGTTGCGCACGGGCGATATGGGGACCATCGACGAATTTGGTTATATGAAACTGGTGGATCGCAGCAAAGATTTAATCAAGTCGGGCGGAGAATGGATTAGCTCGGTGGATCTTGAAAATGCGCTGATGGGACATCCTGCGGTGAAGGAAGCGGCGGTCGTGGGGGTGCCGCATCCGAAATGGCAGGAACGCCCGCTCGCGGTGGTGGTGCTGAATGAAGGCGCAAAAGCTGAGGCGGAGGAGTTGCGCGAATTTTTGGGCGCGAAATTTGCCAGGTGGCAATTGCCCGATGCGTTTGTGTTTGCTGAAGAAATTCCGCGGACTTCGGTCGGAAAATTTCGAAAGACGGCGTTGCGCGAACAATTTTTGGATTGGAAGTGGGAAGGCTAGGTTGAGGTGGGAATTTTGTAGCGCGGGCATCAGGCTGCGGAAAAAGTGGAGTAGCACAGCCACTCTTGCCTGTGTGCCTTTGTTAAGCGCTGCAAAATCCACACAGCCAAGAGTGGCTGTGCTACTAAACCCGGCTCTGAACGGACTTTTTCCGAAGTCTGTGAAGCCCGCGCTACTTAAAGCTATGTGCGGTAGCTGGCGTTGATCTCCACGTACTCTTTGGTGAAATCGCAGGTCCACATGCGGGCAGTACCTCGGCCGTTGTGCAGATCGATGATGATGGGGACATTTTTTTCCAGCAGGCGCTTGTGTGCGGCGCGTTCATCGAGCGGCAACGCTATCGAATATGAAGATTCCTTTGGCGGGCCGTACATTTTCATTCCGCCCAGCCAGATTTCCGCTTTCTCCGGATTAAACTGCACGCCTGAGCGGCCGGCTGCGGCCAAGATGCGGCCCCAATTTGGATCGGCCCCGGCAATTGCAGTTTTTACGAGCGATGAAAGAGCGATCGTCTCCGCAACTATTTTTGCGTCGGCATCGCTTGGCGCGCTGCGCACTTCGACCTCAACGAGGTGGGTTGCGCCCTCACCATCCTCGACAATTCCCATGGCAAGTTGTTTGCAAACTTTTTCCAGCGCTCCGACGAAAATTTTGTAATCCGCTCCGCCTGTCTTCGTAATTTTCCTTGTGCCGCTTGCGCCATTGGCCAGCACGAGAAGTGTATCGTTCGTCGAGCTGTCTCCATCTACGGTAATGCAATTGAAAGTTCGATTGACGACTTCGCGCAAGGCGTGATCGAGGACCGCGGGCGCTACGGCGGCATCGGTAACAACAAATGAAAGCATCGTGGCCATGTTCGGGTGAATCATGCCCGCGCCTTTGGCGCAGCCTGCTACACGCACGGTTTTACCACCGATCCTGCAGCTTGCTGCGGCGCGCTTCGGGCGCGTGTCGGTGGTCATGATCGCGCGATTCAAGCCATCGAAAGCCTGGGCAGAAGATTTCAGAGATTTCGCGAGGCCTGGCGCGGCATTTAAGATACGCTCGACCTGCAAAGGGACGCCGATGACACCTGTTGAGCACACAACGATTTGATCGCTGCGGCACCCGAGAAGTTTTCCCACGGTTTCGGCAGTGGTGCGCGAAGCGACCATGCCGCCCGGGCCTACCGAGCAATTCGCATTCCCGGAATTCACGATGACGGCGCGCATCGAATCCGCGGACTTGCGCACGTGTTCACGCGAAAGAACCACGGGCGGGGCCTGCACGAGATTTTGCGTGAACACGGCTGCCGCCGACGCTGGAGAATCGGAAACGATCATGGCAACGTCCAACGTGCCCGTCTGGCCGCGTTTCTTAAGGCCGCAGGCGGCGGATGCAAAACGAAACCCGCGCGGCAGGGCGCGGGATGATGGCAAGTCGCTCATTTTTTTGGTCACCAGTTAATAATTCAAATTGCGCTGTCGCCCGCCTCTCTCGCCTCGAATGAATACGAGGGATCAGAGGCCAGCCATAAAATCCACTGAGACTCTTAGGACATTGAAAGCACTTTTCCGGCTCCGGTGAGGACCGGCAACACATCGCGTTCCGGGCAAACCACCGCAACCGTCGCGATCAAGTTGCAAGTACGCTCTTTCGGGCACGTGACGCAATCGCGCTCGATTTTTTCGGGCACGATTTGCCGCGGACCGGGCGTGAAACCGTAGCGCGAAAAAAATTCGGGCCTGTGCGTAACGGTAAATAAGCGCGCGATTTTTCGACGCCGCGCCGTGTCCATCGCGGCTTTCATCAACCGGTCGCCGACGTTGCGGCCTTCCCCACGCGCATCGGGGGCTACCGCGAGGGACCGAATTTCGGCGAGGTCCGCGCCATAAGGTTCAAGCGCCACGCAGCCCAGAACCTTTTCTTCTTTGCCGCGTTTTTCCACCAGCACGAGGAAGCGTGCGATGTGCTCGCGGATTTCCGCCTCTGTGCGCGGCAGAAGGAGGCCTTCGCCGGCGTAGTGCGCGATGACGCGGTGAACCGCGGCGGCATCACTCATGCGAGCCGTGCGCGCCCTCATGATTTTTTCTCCAGGGCAGCAAGCCGCGCTTTTGCCGCCGCGATGGCGTCACGAACGCGCGAGGGCGCGGTTCCGCCTTCGACGTCCGGGCCGGCCAGAGCGGAGTCAAGCTTCAGAGCATCGTAAAAATCGGTCGCGAATAACGGAGAAAATTTTTGCAATGTTTCGAGTGGCAGCGTGGAAAATGATTTTCCGGCACGTTCGCCTTCGCGGACAATTTGCCCGACAATTTCATGCGCTTGGCGGAACGGCGCGCCACGACGGACAAGATAATGCGCCGCTTCCGTGGCGAGCAACGCGGGATCGGACACGGCTTCGCGCATGCGCGCCTCGTTCGGACGCGTCGCGGCCACGGCTCCGGCGGCAATCGTCAGCATGGCATAGGCCTGATCGTGCGCAGCGAACACGGGTTCCTTGTCTTCCTGCAGATCGCGCTGATAGCTCGACGGCAGGCCTTTCATGGTTGTGAGCAGTGTATGGAGCGACGCCGTGACCCGGCCCGTCTTTCCGCGCAAAAGTTCCCACGCATCGGGATTTTTCTTTTGAGGCATCAGGCTGCTGCCCGTCGAAAACTCGTCAGGCAGTACGATGAAGCTGAATTCCTGCGATGCAAATAAAACGAAATCTTCCGCAAGCCGCGAAAGATGCGTAGCGATAACAGCCAGCGCGTAAAGATAATCGAGCGCAAAATCGCGATCGCTGGCTGCGTCAAGACTGTTAGCCGTGGGCCGCGCGAAGCCGAGTTCGCGGGCAATGGCGCCCCGGTCCACGTCAAGCGCACAACCCGCGAGCGCTCCGGAACCCATCGGGCAAGCGTCCGCCATAGCCGCCGCCGCGTCGAGCCGCACCGCATCGCGAAAAAACGCTTCGGCGTGCGCGAGCAGAAAATGCGAAAACAAAATCGGCTGCGCGTGCTGCATGTGCGTCATGCCGGGCATGGGAATTCCAAAAACTTTTTCAGCCTGGCCGACGAGCGCGGAAATCAGCCGGGATAGAGCGACGCGCATTTCACCCACAGACTCCATGACGAACATGCGGAAATCGGTGGCCACAAGTTCGTTTCGGCTGCGTCCCGTGTGCAGCTTATATCCGAGAGCGCCGAGATATTCTACGAGCGCCGTCTCGACAAAATGGTGCACGTCCTCGGCGGGCGATCCGCCGAGCCACGCGTATTCGTTTTCCGCGCGGTCGGCAATTTTGTCGAGCGCCGTCAACGTGTCGCGCATTTCTTCGACCGAAAGTATGCCCGCCGATTCCAGCGCGCCCGCCCACACCCGATCCACCGCCAACTCGTAAGGCAGCAGGCGCTGATCGAAGGAGAAGGATCGTTGAAACTGGTAGAACAGCTCGTCGGGAGCGCGATCAAAACGCCCTCCCCACAATTTTCCCGACGGCTGTTCCTTAGGCGTAGCGGTCACTTTACTTTCGATTCCGCCGGAATCGTTACCGGCAAAGCAAACAGGTTGATGAAACCTTCCGCGTCTTTCGGGTTGTAGCCCGTCATGGCGAAACTCGCGAGCCCCTTGCGATAGAGCGAATACGGCGACACGCGCTTCGTGACAGTCACGTTGCCCTTGAACAGCTTGAGGCCAACGGTGCCGGTCACGCGCTTTTGCGCTTCGGTAAAATAGGCATCGAGCGCTTCGCGTTGCGGCGTGAACCATGTGCCGTAATACACGAGTTCCGCATAGCGCAGGGAAAGCATTTCCGAATAATGCGCGGTCTCGCGATCGAGGCACAGCGTTTCGAGTTCGCGGTGCGCGGTAACGAGCAGCGTACCGCCCGGCGTTTCGTACGCGCCGCGCGACTTGATGCCGACCAGGCGATTCTCGACGAGGTCGATACGGCCCACGCCGTGCTCCGCCGCAATTTCGTTCAATTCCTCAAGCAGCGCCATCGCCGAACGTTTTTTTCCATTCACGGATATGGGCGTTCCGCCATCGAAACCGATCTCGACCACCGCGGGCTTGTTGGGCGCTTTTTCCGGCGAGGCGATCCACTGCCACATCGCTTCGTCCGGCTCGTTCGCGGGATCTTCGAGCACGCCGCCTTCGTGGCTCAAGTGCCAAATGTTGCGGTCGCGCGAATAAATGTTGGCCTTCGTCTGCTCGACGGGAATTTTATGCGCATTCGCGTAGGCGATGGCGTCTTCGCGCGAGTTGATAGTCCATTCGCGCCAGGGCGAAATAATTTTTACTTTGGGGGCAATGGCCTTATACGCGAGCTCAAAGCGCACCTGGTCGTTGCCCTTGCCGGTGCAACCGTGCGCAACCGCGTCCGCGCCTGTTTCCAGCGCGATTTCCGCCTGGCGCTTGGCAATGACAGGGCGCGCCATCGATGTGCCTAGCAGATATTTATGCTCGTAGACCGCGCCTGCGCGCAGCGTGGGCCAAACATACTCGGTCAAAAATTCTTCGCGCAAGTCCTCGATCGTTGCCGAAGCAGCGCCCGTGGCTAGCGCCTTTTTCTTCGCGGCTTTCAAATCTTCCTGCTGGCCGACGTCGCCGATCATGGCGATCACTTCGCAGCCGCCGTAGGTTTCCTTCAGCCAGGGAATAATAATTGACGTATCAAGTCCGCCTGAATAGGCGAGAACTACTTTCTTCGGCACCGGTTGTCCTTTCAGCTTAGGAGCATTAACAGGATGGCTTTCTGCACGTGCAGGCGGTTTTCCGCCTCGTCAAACACGATGGAGCGCGGCGACTCGATGACCTCGTTGGTCACCTCAGAGCCGCGGTGGGCAGGGAGACAGTGGAGAAATACAGCTTCGGGCGCGGCCTGGGACATGAGCCGGGCGTTGACCTGGTACGCGGCAAAAACGGCGGCGCGCATTTCGGTTTCGGCTTCCTGACCCATGCTGGCCCAAACATCGGTGTAGACCGCTTGTGCTCCCGCGACAGCTTCCTCAGGAGAGCGGAAAAGTTCGATCGATCCGTGCGACGTGAGAGCGTCCAGTTTGGCCG
>DASXHY010000071.1:0-1877 GCA_036488095.1 Verrucomicrobiia bacterium
CCTGGAGCGCTTCTTTCAACAACGATTCAGAAACCCAAAATTCGTCGAGTTGCGCCGTGCTTTTGATTCGGCACACGCGCGGCGCGGCTTTTGTGAGCGCGGAGAAAAGCGCCACTTCAATCGCTTCCCGATCCGAAGGCAATGCGAGTGGCAGTGTGCCTTCCCGGGTGTTCACTGCATCCGGTTCGGTCGCCGTCAACAGATTCACAAAGGTCGGCGCGGGATCGAAGTCGCGCAGGAAGCGTTCGGTCGTAAAATCGGCGAGACCAATTCCCAAGCCGTTCCCGAGCGATGGTTTCGTCAGGGACAAGGCGACGATTCGATAAAAATCCGGGTCGCGCTTGCCGCCTTTGATGCGCCAGTTGCCGATGACATTGGTATCCATGCCGCTGCCGGAAATGGTTTTACCGATTTCATCCACGACCAGCACGTCGAGCGATTTGAAAGGTATTTTGGCCACGTGAGGCTGGGCCACTTTCAGCAGGCGCTCGTCCGCCTCGAGAAAGGCGTCGCAATCCGCCGGCACAACCTTGATGACGAGTGGTTGCCGATAGGCGTTTTCCACAACGGCAACTCCAAAAAGGATTTTCGTTTTAGCGAGCGTCAATTTCGGCACGGCCCGAACCGACTCCCATAATCCATGCGAATGCGCTTGTTGCGCGCCGGCCTGTTTGCCGAGCCCGACTGTGACCATTTTCAACAAACCGGAAGCAAGTCCCTCGACGCTTTCCGGGTGCGTTTTCACGCGGCCAAGAACGATGATGCCGTCCGCGACAATCGCCAGCTTGTCCACGTGGGCGACTGCTCCTGATTCGGACGCGCCTAAATCGAAGGTGTCCATGGTTGCCAAAACTGGCGCGCCAACCGTTTCTTCAGTGACTCCCAGCAGACGGAGAATTTCCTGTTGCCGTTCGGCGACGGCCCCGCCGTGGCTGCCCATCGCGGGGATGATAAATGGCTTTCCGCCGGCGGCTTTTATCGCGTCAGCAATGCCGGCAAGCAGCGGAATAAAACCTCCGATTCCGCGACTGCCGGCGGTAATAGCCACGCGCGCGCCAGGGAATAGTTTGTTGCGCAAACCGGCGGCGAGCAATCGCTCCCGCACTTCGGCGCGCGGGTTTTCCACGTGGGCTGCGTCGAACCGGCGGGACAACCTCGCGCACGGCGGAATCGGACTCCGCGGATATGGCATCGCCGGCGATTTCACAGGCTTCCGCTCTGGTGCGATGCGGCGGTTTTCGCGGTTTCGCCGCCACCCTCCAGCCAGGCGCGGGCTTGGGCGATTTCGGGTTTGTCGAAATAACGAATTTCGCCGGCGGTAAACGGCTTGGCGAAATCAGTCATCCATCGCTGCCACTTTTTTTCGCCCACCATGGCGATGCGTTCCAAATCGCGGCGATGTTTGAAGCCGAGTTTAAGGTCATCCCACGCGGCTTTGGCGCTCCAGCCGTAAAACTGCGTCATCTCGAAGAGCATGGAAAACTTTCCACGCTGTGCGGCCAGGTGTTCGAACTCGGGGATGAACTGTTGATAATCCTGATCGGTCAATTTTCCGCTGACGGCCACTTCCAAAATTTGGCCGCCATTCAATTCTTTGAGTGTGATTGGCATAACGTCTCCTCTCTTGATGCAAAGAGGCCATGCGCGAGCATTCGCCTCCCAGAGAAACTTCGCCGCCATCGGCAGTTTTCGCAAGGTGCACCTGGAAATTTGCCGAAAAAATTGAACAGGAGGAAGCAGAGGAAGCGGAGTCGGGCATAATGTCAGAGGAATGATTGTCAAAGGAATAAAATTTGCGGGGCGCCCGACTTCGCTAGAGCTATGGCGGACGAGCTGACGGACAAAGCTGGCGCTCCCATACCCCCCTATCCCCTGAG
>DASXHY010000088.1:0-5759 GCA_036488095.1 Verrucomicrobiia bacterium
AAATTACCGGGAACTGCGAGGTTAAAGACGGCGATGAAAGCGCGGAGGCAAAAATCGGAGCCCATAATCAAGCATTCCTTCGTGAATGCAGTCCGCCTGGAACGCGGTTCGATAAAAAGTTTCGCTGAATATCCGTTCAATATCCCGGCGGTGCGCCATTTGCAGCGTCTCGAATTCCACCCGGCGGTCACATTCTTCATCGGAGAAAACGGCTCGGGCAAATCCACATTGCTCGAGGCGATCGCCGTGAAGCTGGGATTTAATGCCGAGGGCGGCGGAAAGAATTTTAACTTTGCGACTCGGGAAACGCATTCAAATCTAAATGAGTTTATCACCCTGGAACGCGGCGTGGGCCATGCGACGGACAATTATTTTTTGCGCGCCGAGAGTTTTTACAATCTGGCCAGCCAGGTCGAGGACCTCGGTTTGGAATTCGGCTATGGCAAGAAATCTCTTCACGCGCAATCTCACGGCGAGGCATTTCTCTCGCTTCTGACAAATCGCCTCCAGGGCGACGGCATTTATCTCTTTGACGAACCGGAAGCCGCATTGTCCCCGCAACGTCAGTTGAGCGTGCTCACCCTGTTGCATCGCCTCGTGTATCATCAGTCGCAAATGATCATCGCAACCCATTCGCCTATCTTGCTCGCCTATCCAAACGCGCGAATTTACGAATTCTCGGAAAAAGGAATCGCCGAAATCAATTACACGGATACGGAGCATTACCGCATCACGAGGGATTTTCTGGATAGGCACGAGCGAATGCTGGAAATTTTAATCGACGAAGAAGACCGCGACTTGAAATCAAAAGAACGGAAATGACCGTGTGCGGAATAAATTCCGCGCTCCACTCATCTCCCCGTGCTCTTCGCTGCGTTTGTGAATACCGGAGGTGTTTCCGGCGTAAGGAAATCCATTGCCGACTTCGCGGCGGCACGCACTTCGGGATTGGGGTCGTTCAGATACTTCGAGAGAAACGGTTCCACGTCGCCATCGGCATCTGTGATGGCTTCGATGGCGAGAACTTTCGAGTCCGGCGGCACGTCGGGGGAATTGAGATAGTTGCGAAAAAAATCTTCGGTTTCCGAAAACGGCCGCCGTCCCAGGCCGTCCAGCACGCTCTCCCGAACGTCCTCATCCTGGATTTGCGTCACAGCCCGCACGAGCAGATCCTGGGCGCTGGAAAGGTCCACGTCCCCCAGCGCACGCGCGGCTTCGGCGCGCACGCTCAAGGGTGATTGCTCGTTGAACAAAACATTCCCGAGCGTGTCCACCGCGTTCGCATCGCCGGCCAACGCCAGTCCTCGCGCCGCCGCGCGCGCGGTGATTTCGTCTTTGCCATTCACGAGGTCGTGCAACAAATCGCGCGCCGCCGGGTTCGGGCTTTCCCCAAGGCTTTCCGCAATGGCCGCCTTCAGGTAGGGCGGATTGTTGCCGGCCAACGCGGCCTTAAGCGCGGCCATCGCCTCCTCCGTGCCGACCCGCGCGAGCGACCGCGCGGCTTGCCGGCGAAGTTGCACGGAAAGCGATTTGTCGGACATGACGGAAATCAACCGCTCGGTTTCCGGCTCAGCACCCGGTTGTGAAGGACGGGATGATTCGTGAGCGAGCGCGGGTTTGTTTGCGGACCACGGATTCGAAATCAGAGCATTGGACCCCGACGCTTCAGAAGTTTGTCCAGCGGGAGAGCGCGAGCGGGAACGAGACCAAACCAAAGCCATGCCAATCAGCAGCAGCAATAACGCCACCGGCCAAAGCATTCGGATTCTCAGTTGCCGCGAGACACCCATTGGAAAAGTTTAGTTCGAGGGCGGAAGAAGACCAGCCCAACTTACAAATTCTAAGCTTTAGAGCATTGACAGAAAAGATGTAGCGATGCGCACCGAGGATTTTTGGGTTTTGGCGAGGCTTCGGCGAAGGAGTCCCGCCACGGCGGGATGACTGAGCCGAAACGAAGCCAAAAACCAAAAAGACCGCTGTCCCGTTGGACGCTCAGCGCAGCGCTACAGCTTTTATGGAAATGCTCTAGCCTTTTTGCCCAACAACTGCTCCAGCTCATCAAGGCCCACCGGCGACCCAATCTCGTAAAATCGCTCCTTTATCTCATATCCCGCCAAACTATTAATGCGCAGCAGTTTGATCATTACTTCCGCCAGGTCGAACGGCTGTTCCGCCGAATAACCGTCAAACGCCGCCGCCTTGAAAAGGCTCAAGCCGTAATCGATGTGCCGCATCTCCGCCAGTTTCGATTTTTTATCGTAAACCTTGATTTCGCCGTCGGCAAAAACCACGTTGCTAGTGTCGTAGCGCCCCTCGTTATGATACACGGTCATGCAGCCGAGTTTTCCGCTGCGCCGAAAAAATTCCGCAATGGGCCGGTATTCGATGGGCAGATAGGAATCGCCGTAGAGCACGAAAAACTCGCCGCCCAGCATCGGCAACGCGCGTTTAAGCGCGCCGCCCGTGCCCAGCAGTTTCGGTCCATCGAAGGAATAATCGAGCTTCACGCCAAACGCTTCGCGGCCAAAATCGCGCTCGATCATTTCGCCGAGATGGCCGACGCACAGCACGGCATGCCGGATTCCGCGGGACTGAAGCAATTCCAATTGATGCGCCAGGAACGGTTTCCCCGCCACCGGCACCAGCGATTTGGGAATTTTTTCCGTGATCGGCCGCAACCGCGTGGCAAGGCCGCCCGCAAGAATCGCGACGGAAATATCGAGTGGCGCACTCACGAGATGAGCAGTTTCGTTCCCTCGAAATCGAAGCGGAAGCGGACTTCCTGCAACCCGGCCTTCGTCATCGTATGGCGCAACTTCGTTTTTTCTTCGGCGTAAAACATCAGGAACCCGCCGCCGCCTGCGCCGATGAGTTTTCCGCCCAACGCCCCGTTCGCCATCGCCAGGTCGTACCACTCGTTGATCTTCAGGTTGCTCATGCCGCCGCTGCGCTGCTTTTTGCGCTGCCAATGCACGTCCATCAACCGCGCAAATTCCGCCAGGTTCCCGCTTTCCAGCGCTTTCTGGCTTTGCAGCCCGAGGTCTTTGACGAAATGCAGATTCTCAATCATCCCTTTGTCGTCGGATTTCGATTTCTGGTCCTGTTCCTTCAAAATCGCCGAGGCGCTGCGCGAGTAGCCGGTGAAAAATAACAGCAAATTGTCCTCCAGGTTATCGCGCGTCTCGCGCGAGATTTTCAACGGCCACGCCTCCACCTTTCCGTCTTCCAGGAACTTGAAGCACGTGATGCCGCCGTAGGCCGCGATGTATTGGTCCTGTTTGCCAATCGGTTCCCTGAGCCGTCCCAGTTCAATCTCGCACGCCTGCGCAGCCAGTTCGGCCGGATGGACCAGGTTGCGCTTGTGCGCGTGCAATGCCTTGAGCAACGCCGTCGTGAAACTTCCGGACGATCCCAAACCCGTGCCCGCCGGAATGTCCGCCATCGAGCTTAATTCCAGTGAATGGCCGGTCGCTTCCAGCATCGCGAACGCCTCGCGCAGGATCGGATGTTTCAGTTCCCGCGCCTCGGCCACCCGTTCGAGCTCCGAATACTTCACGATCAAATCCGGCACAAACGTGTCGTGCAGCGTGATGTAAACGTATTTATCGATGGCTGCCGCAATGAGAAATCCGCCGAATTTCTCGTAATAGGAAGGCAAATCCGTCCCGCCGCCGCCCAGCGTGACGCGAAGTGGTGAACGCGCGATGATCATTGGTGGATATGAAAAGCGGAAGGCGGAAAGCGGGAAAGCGAAAACAGGGCAGCGACTGCGACCGACAACGCGCCCGCGATTGAGTTGCCTCTGCCTTTCGCCTTGCGTCCGATGGTGGTTAGAATCGCGAGAAGCTCATTCGCTTCGCCGAGAAGGGATTTTACTTCCGCATTCCGGCCCAGAATCGCCGCGTCACATATTTCGAGCCAGTATACGGTTTCTGATGCCTCCTTTTCTGAGATGCCAACCTTATGAATGAAATCGCTCTTGGACTCGGCGCGATTCGCTTCACGATAATTCGCGCCAATCGATGTCCCGGATTTCAATAATTGCCGGCCAACCTCGATGCCATCCACCGTTTTCGGAAAAGTCCTGATTAATCTCACGATTTGCACCGCAAACTCCTTCGTCCGTCCCTCCAGTTCGGTTTTCATGGCGTTATATATTCTTTGGTTGTTTTGTTTTCCGCTTTCCGTTTTTCAGTATTTTGGTTTCCGCTTTTGAAAACCGCTTTTCAATATCTGGCCTCGCCTCATAACGTGAAGCCAGCCGCGGCCGCTTTTGGTTTCCGCTTTCTCGCTTTCCCGCTTTCCGCTTTTCAATATCCGCTTTTCAAATAGATCTTTTCCACGACTTCCAAAGCATCCTTGGCCGCCTTCAATCCCGCATCCGGCGTGCGTTTTGCGCGAATATCTTCTTCAAATTTAGTCATTTCGATTTTCCACGATTCATCCGAGCCGGGAAATTCATAAACTTTCGTGTCCGGAATCCCCATCTCGGGCTTCATCTGGTAGTGATACAGTTTTTCGACTCCGTAACTGCCACCGAGCCCTTCGATGTGCAGCTTGGTGTTGCGTCCGTAAATCTCGAACGAAAAAAGATTTTTCCATTCGGTGCAACTGACGTGCAACCACGCAGTCTGGCCTTTCGCGGTTTGAAGGCTCAAGAATGCGTTGTCATCCACCGGCATGTTCCAGAAATAAGTTGCCGCGTGACCGTCGACTTTTTTGAACTCGCCGAGAAACCAGCCCGCCAGATCGATCAAATGAATTCCCTGGTCGATCAGTTCACCACCACCGGAAAGTTTCGGGTCCGCGCGCCATTCCTTGTCGTAGCCAATCCGTCCGCCGTGACCGTAACGCGCGCGAATAAACATCAATTCGCCCATCACGCCCGAGGCAAAAATCTCGCGCGCCTTGCTGAAGGACGGATGATACCGATGATTAAATCCAACGCGCACGCAAACGCCGTGCTTTTTCTCGAGCGCAATGAGTTCGTCGACCTGTTGCACGGAAATCCCGGCGGGTTTCTCCACGACCACGTGTTTTCCCGCGCGAATCGCCGCTGCGGAAACTTCCGGGAGCGCCGAATTAATCGTCGCCACAATGACCGCATCCACTTGCGGATCGGCGACCGCTTGTTTGAAATCCACCATCGCACGGCCCGTTTGCGCGAGCTTCACCAACTCTTCCGCGCGCGCCAAATTCGTGTCGCACGCCACGGCCATTTTTGAACCCGCGGGCAAACCCGCCAGACGTTTCTTTCCAATCAATCCGCAGCCTATAATTGCGTAATTCATTTGTCGCCCCACGTTTTGCCGCGATCCTTCGGCACGATGCGCCGCAGCGCGTAAATATCGCCGCTCAAATCCGCCTTGAATTCATGCAGCTTCTCCCACGGGTCCCATTGCGCGCTGATGAGTTTACCCGTGATGCCGTCACTTTGCGCGCTGGCGAGATACACGGCCAGGCGCGCGCCCAGTTCCGGCGGCGTTGCGCCCTTTTCCTTCCACTGTTTGTTCTTCTCGTAAAATGCCGCGCCGACTTTTTCCGGCCCGGCGGCGAGGACTTCATCCACCAACCGCGTGGCGAGCGCACCCGGCGCAATCGCATTCACGTCCACGTGAAAAGACTTCAACTCTTCCGCCAATGTTTCCATCAGCCGCACCACCGCGGCTTTCGACGCCGCGTAGGAACTGATATTCGGCAACGGATTGGTTGCTCCACCGCCGCTCAAAATGATAATCTTACCTCGGGACTCGGTTTCC